>JAGXIP010000002.1 GCA_024635585.1 Saccharicrinis sp.
ACACCCAAGCGTATTGTAAACAAGTTACAGCCATTGGCTGATGTGGGCTTGGGGTATGTAAAAACGGGACAGCCCAGTAGCACCCTTTCCGGTGGCGAAAGTCAACGCATTAAGCTGGCTTCCTTTTTGGCCAAGGAAAAGAATGAACCTACCCTGTTTATATTTGATGAACCTACCACAGGGCTCCATTTTAATGACATCAAAAAACTACTAGCAGCCTTTGATGCCTTGATAGCCAAAGGCCATTCGTTGGTCATCATAGAGCATAATATGGAAATTATCAAATCGGCCGACTGGATTATTGACCTAGGGCCCGAAGGCGGCGAAAAAGTTGGACATCTGGTTTTTGAAGGTACCCCTGAGGATTTGGTGAAGGAAAAAGCGTCCTACACGGGTAAATATTTGAAGCCTTATTTGAAGTGAAATGGATTTTTTTAAGTTTGTGATTGGTAATGAATATTCGAAAACCAAATTTAAATGGTGAATTAAAAAAACAGGATAAAGCCCCATGAAAGACTGATTTTTTCATAAAACTTAGGCTGCAAATTAGAACAAAGGGATAGGTATGCCCTAGAAATTAAGAGCCAGTGTTGCAAATAGTTAATTTTTAGATATTTAGACATTTAGACATTTGCTAATAAACTAACCATAGCATATCCTCATAAAAATATGAGTTTAGAAGTTAATTAATCATAAGGGTAAAATGGAACTAGTGAAAATCAAGTGAAATTAGCCAAAACTTGACCAAAAAAGAACAAATACAAATCAATTATTGGGAAAAATCGGGAATCTTAATATTTTATGTGGTTTGCAGATATGAGGTAAATTAATATATTAAACTTATTTTCAATTCTTATTATATATATATGTTTTTGTTAATTTTGATATGCAATTTATACGACATAACTAATTTAAAAAGACAATGAAATACATTTACAAACGAACAAGCCTCGTGCTAATTATGCTCGTGTTTTATACATTCGCTAGCGCAATAGTAGATCCATATATACTAAGCCTTGAGGATGTTACTTTTGATGAAACTACTGGTACAATTACTGATTATACTGGTACTGCAACAGATATAGAAATCCCAGCAAGTTTTACGGTAAATAATCAGATTGTTGCAGTGCAAATTATTGGGAATAGTGCGTTTAACAGGAATTCCTTAACCTCAGTAACCATAGCGTCTAGCGTTAATTTGATTGCGGCATTTGCGTTTAAAAATAATTACTTAAGCTCAATTAACATTCCTTCTAGCGTTACCTCGATTGGGAGGCTTGCGTTTTCTGATAATTTATTAACCTCCGTTACTATTCCTTTGAGTGTAAGTACTATCGAAGAGGGAGCGTTTAATAAGAACCTGATAACAGAATTAAATGGTGAAATAAGTAAAGGGATAATCTACAGCCGTAACTCCGATGGTTCAAATGATATAAGCACTATTGTATCATATGGTGGAACAGAAAAGGTCATTGATTTTATTCCCTCAAGTACTACTGTTATTGGGTCCTCCGCCTTTTCTTTTAATTCCTTAACCTCAGTTACCATTCCTGAGGGGGTTACACATATTGGGGAGAATGCTTTTATTCATACTTTTTTAACCTCAGCAACCATTCCTTCTAGTGTTGATACTATTGGGGAGGGTGCGTTTTCGAAAAATTCCTTAATCTCAATTACCATACCTGAAGGGCTTACTTATTTGGGTGAGTTGGCATTTTCAAATAATTTATTAACCTCCGTTACTATTCCTTCAAGTGTAACTACTATCCGAGAGGGAGCGTTTAATGCGAATTTGATAACAGAATTAAATGGTGAAATAAGTAATGGGATAATCTACGGACGTAATTCCGATGGTTCAGATAATTTAAGTAATATTGTATCATATGGGGGTACTAGTAAGATCATTGGTTTTATTCCATCTAGTGTTACTACTATTGGAGATCGTGCGTTTAGTTATAACTCTTTAACCTCAGTAACTATTCCTTCTAGCGTTATTTCTATTGGGTTGTATGCATTTTATGGTAATTCAATTGAAAAAATAGTTTTACCTACACACCCAAATTTATCTTCATACGGATGGGTGGATGATTCCGGTAGTTGCTATGCTGCAGGGGCAGCAGTAACAAATTTACGAACTAGTTATGCCATACCCGGATACACAATAAACTATGAACTTAATGAAGGTGTAAATTCAACGAACAACCCTATTGCTTATCGGATGGATGTAGGAGTATCTTCTTTTGTAGATGCCACACAAACAGGTTACACTTTTGGTGGTTGGTTTAGTGATGATACTTTAAGTACACAAGTAACAGAAATTACAGCGGGTAGCACTAGTGATACAACTTTGTATGCTAAATGGATAATCAATAGTTATACTGTTACTTTTAACGATTGGGACGGAACTGAATTAAAACAAGAAGATGTTGATTATGGGGGTATTGCCTCTGCTCCTGCGGATCCTACACGCCCTAACTATATCTTTTCTGGTTGGGATAAAGAGTTTGATAATATTGTTGCGTCCATAACAATTACTGCCCTCTATTCGCCATTAGTATTAAAATTTAGCATTTATTACATGCTTTATGGTGGTGAAAATTCAATAGATAATCCGATTTCTTATTTTAATGATGCCGGCGTTTCTTCGTTTAAAAATGCTACGAAAACAGGGTATGCTTTTGATGGATGGTTTAGAGATCCAGGTCTAAACATGCAAATAACAGAAATTAATGTAGGCGATACTGGCGATACAACTCTATATGTAAAATGGAGGATCAATACCTACACTGTTACTTTTAACGATTGGGATGGCAGTGAATTAAAGCAAGAAGATGTCAATTACAAAAGCACAGCCACCCCTCCTGCAAATCCAACACGTGAAAACTATATATTTATGGGTTGGGATAAAGAATTTGAGAATATAACAGCAGGTTTAACTATAACTGCTCAATATTCCCTGGTTTCCGGATTTAATAATCTTGAAGAGCTTAAACTTACTGTTTATCCTAATCCAGTTGTTGATAACCTAACACTTACTTTTAAGTCAAATAGCAGTAGGTTTATTTCTGTGTATGGCATTACCGGAAAACTCATTGAAACAAAAGAGAGTCATGCGATTAACGAGTCGATTGATATGTCAGATTATAACAGCGGATTATACATTATAAAAATAACCGAGGGCACTAAAGAAAAGCAAATTAAGATTCATAAAAAATAGTGGCAATAGTAAATAAATATTAAGAATGGCAGACTGCATTTTTAGTCTGCCATCCATATTTATTGGTGCTGCCGATAAAAAAAGATACTTTGAGATCCATTTTCAATTGCAGATAAAGTTGATTTACTAAAATTTGCCCATTCAGCTATTTGTTCACCACTAAATTTCCTTCTTAATCTGGCAAGTTTTATGTTTTCACCTAAATCAACAAGAATTCTTTTGTTTTTAGGCCGTATTGAAGACTCTTTTGAAACTGTATTCAAAATCTATTCTACTCCTATGAACTATGCTACAAACAAGGAGCATATAAGTGATGTTTATTTGCAAAATCCTGTCCCCATTTTTCTAATTCAAGGATAATGAGGATAAGTAATTTGCCTTCTTTTTTAATTCGTATTCCACTTTAGGTTAAAGAGAATTAGACTTTTATACTTATCTTCTTTCAAAAGCAGTGTAAAGGCTAAAGAAAAATTAAATTCTTTGTCGTTCAATAGTTTGCCGATTTATTTGCTTTTAGGAATACGAACATAAAAAGTGGTTCCTTTTAGGGGTTCCGATTCTAGGCTTATTTCGCCTTTCAAAAGTTCTACATATCCTTTTGTAATGGATAGGCCTAAACCCGAGCCTTCGTACGATCTTGAATTGGATACCTCTGCTTGTTCAAACTGATTGAAAACAGAAACTTGCTTGTCGTGGGCAATACCGATGCCTGTATCGCTAATCCAAAATTCAGCCCAATCCTTATCAATAGAATATGTAACTTTTATGTAGCCATTATCCGTAAATTTTATGGCATTTTTTATCAGGTTTGTCAAAATAGAGTTCAGCTTGTACTCATCTGTAAAAATAATTTCAGAATAACTTGATTCTATTTCATCTACAATTAGGTCTATGCCTTTGGCATTGGCTTCGCGCGTAAAAAAAACTTGTAGCTGATTTAAAATATCGTACACATTTACTGCTGTAAAACGTGGTTTCTCTGCGCCCGATTGTAATTTTGATACATCGATGATATTGTTGATCGTAACCAACATTCGGTTGCCGCTTTGTTCAATAATCTCAATAAAATGTTTTTGTTCATCCGATGAGTAATTTGGCGTTCGCAATAGTTCTGTAAAACCTAAGATGCCGTTCATTGGAGTACGGATTTCGTGACTCATATTGGCCAAAAATGACGATTTCATTTTGTCGCTTTCTTCGGCCTTATCTTTTTGTTCTGCCAGCTCCTTCATTATTTCTGAATTTAAATCAAGTTGCTGTTGAAGGTCTTTGGTTTTGCTTTTTATTCTCGATTTTAAAACCCGATTAGCTATTAAAAGAAAAAGAAGTATGATAATGACTATAAAGCCTGTGAATAAAAAGTGTTTATAATAATTTTGCCAATTGTTATCGCTTTCACTATACTTATAGATCCATTTATCGTAAATACGCTGATACTCGCCATTGGCCAATATAACTTCTAATCCATTGTCGAGCATTTCGGCAAGCTCCGGGTATCCCTTTGCTACCTTAAAACCCATATTACGTTCTAATATCTGATGATCTAATGCACGAACATAGTCTTTGCCAAGCCTATTGGCATAGTACATCACTGGCACTCTTTGAGCAAATACGCAAGTTACCTCTTTATTGTCGAGCATAGTGGTAAGTTGCTCGTAATCATCAATAAAAATGAATTTGGCACTTGGGTTGATGGATTGCACATAGTGGATAAGTACATCGTTTTCCCATAATGCTACCAATGGTTCTCTTAAGGATCTAAATCGTTCTAAGGAGAACCTATTTACATAGTTGCTATTGTACAAAAAGCAATGAAAACTATTTACAATAGATCGGGTATATATATAGTTATTATCCAGATTTCCAGGATAATGAGTGCCGGCAATGGCCTGTATATTGTTGTTTTTTAGGGCTTGGTTTATGTAAGTCCATTCCCCCGTCGATATTTGAATGTCATAATGGTAAAGCTCATCAAGTGCCTTTAAAATATCAATATTAAAACCAACCAATTTATCCTCCTCGTTAATAAAATTATAAGGAGGATAGTTGTTGCCAAGCATTATTTTATATTGCGCCTTAACACCCGAACAAATAAATGCAAGTGTAATTAGAAATAGAAAAATAGTATTACGCATTATAATACGATTCAGATTAAAGGACAAACTTAAAGATTCTTATCCTTATATTTACTATCGGTAAAAAAGAATACGCAATCATATCTATTTTGTTTCAATTTTCCCAAGGCTACAATAATGGTAGAGCTGCTAAAATTAGTATAAGTTGAAGATAACCAATTTAAAATGTTACTATCTAGGTATTTGGATTTCCAACAACATCCGTTAACGGATTAATAAGCCCGGTTTCCAAGTCAAATATCCAACCGTGTAATTGCAATTCTTTGCCTTTACGCCAAGCTTTTTGAATAAGGGAAGAGGAGGCCAGTTTTTCTATTTGACGCTCCACATTAATTTCGCACATGCGATTTATTTTTTCTTTTTCGTCTGTAAAAGTATCCAACTCGGCTCTATTCCTTTTATATGAATCTTTGATACCCGTAAGCCAATCTCCCAAATATTTGTCGGTATTATTGTTCATGGCAGCAATAACACCCCCACAACCATAATGGCCGCAAACTACAATATGTTTTACGTTCAGATAGTCAACGGCGTATTTCACTACGCTCATTAGGTTAAAGTCGTTGGTTATTACTTGGTTGGCAATGTTACGGTGAACGAATAGCTCACCCGGTTCGGTTTGCGATACACCCGCTGCTGGCACCCTACTATCCGAACATCCAATCCAAAGGTAATCGGGATATTGACCTAGTGCTAAGCGCTTAAAGTACTCGGCATCCTTTTCAACCATGTTCTTAGCCCAAGCTTTATTGGCCAGTAAAATTTCAGCGTATGGCCTTTGTCTTCTTTCTAAGTGGTTGCCTTCAATTTTCATATAAAATGGATTTATTAATTTTATTGATATTATGTATCTATTTTTCGGTATAAATATAAAAATAGGATAGCTTTACAAGACATAAAGAGCGGAAAAGTTTATGGCATAGGCATAATTTCGTACATTATTATAATAATATTCTATTAATAGTTAACTTTGGATTTGCTGTACTTGATCAAATCAAACTTTGATGCAGTACTTTTTTTATGTAGAATCAAACATTATTTATAAATGAAAAAATTTTTGAAAATTACAGGTGGCGTAATCCTATTTATACTGTTGGTATTAATAGTAACCCCAATGCTTTTTAAGGGTAAGGCCGAAGAATTGGTTAAAAAAGAAATAAATAAGCAAGTGCTGGCAACGGTTGATTGGAAGAGTTTTTCGTTGTCGCTGTTTAAAGATTTTCCAAATATTTCGGTGGGAATGTCCGATTTGAGTGTGGTTGGTGTGGATAAATTTCAGCAAGATACGCTTGTGTACCTGAAGGAGTTTGTTCTCTCTGCCGATTTGATCAAAGCTATCCGTGGCGATGTATCCATCGAGCATATTTTCCTGGATAAGCCAGTGGTATTAGCCAAAGTACTGGCGGACTCTACCGTTAACTGGGATATTATGAGACCAACCGACGAATTAATGGAGGTGGAAGACACCACCGCTACCAGTGATTTTAGTATTGGTTTACAGAGCGTTGAAATAAACGAAGCAACGATTTTTTATGTAGATCAAACAATGGATTTGATTACCGAGGTTTCTAATGTTAATCTAAAGATGTCGGGCGATTTGTCAGCTGAAACTACCAAGTTATCAACTAAAGGAACTGTAGAAGCGCTGACGGTGAGCATGGAAGGTGTTAAATACATGAATAAGGTTAAGGTTGATTTGGTAGCCGACATTATGGCCGACATGAACAACATGGTATTTACCTTTGCCGATAATGAAATCATGCTTAATGACCTTAAATTGGGTTTTGATGGAAGTGTTGGCATGCCCGAAGAGGGTTTTGATTTGGATATAAAGCTTACTGCCAAGGAAACCTCGTTTAAATCCTTATTGAGCGTGGTGCCAAAGGAGTTATTAAACGATTTGGAAGGATTGCAGGCGAATGGTGTATTGACATTGGAAGCCATAGCCAAAGGGCTTTATATCGATACCGATAACTTACCCGCGTTTAATGCTATTTTAAAGGTGGACAACGGACAAATTAAATACCCCGACCTGCCCAAATCTATCGATAATATAAATATAAATGTGCTAGTGGATAACCCAGGAGGGGCGGCCGATAACACAGTTACTGATATTAAAACTTTTCATTTTGAATTGGGCGGCAATCCCTTTGATGCCTCGTTGTTACTAAAAACACCTGTGAGCAATGCCCAGTTTAAAGGTGGTATGGTGGGTATTATCGATTTAGGTTCCTTAAAGGACGCTGTGCCATTAGATAGTTTCGAGATAAAAGGTATAGTAGATGCCAATGTTACCTTGGACGGTAACATGGAAATGATTGAAAAAGAGAATTACGAACAGGTACAGGTAAAGGGCAGTTTAAAATTGAAGGATTTTTTATATACAAGTGTCGGCTTGCCCCAGGTAAATATTAGTGAGGCACAAATGTCGTTTACACCAAAGCGTATTGCTTTGGATAAATTTGTAAGCCAAGTAGGAAAATCGGATTTTGAGCTGAGCGGAATGATAGAAAACTATTTGCCCTATGTATTTAAAGATCAAACTTTGAAAGGTTCTTTAAAACACCGATCTAATTTATTGGATGTGAACGAAATATTAAAGAGTATGGATG
>JAGXIP010000162.1 GCA_024635585.1 Saccharicrinis sp.
CGAAGCAAAAGTATACCACCGATGGTGATTCTGGTGCTGTTTTTGAAACAATATGTAAAAAAGCTGACGTACCCTACCAAAAATTTGTGAATCGGTCGGATATGGAAGGCGGATCAACCTTGGGTAATGTATCAACCAGTCAAATAGACTTGCGTACGGTTGATATGGGTAATCCTATGTTGGCCATGCACTCAGTGCGGGAGTTGGGAGGAGTGATGGATCATACGTATGCGCTAAAGGCATTTGTTACTTTTTATGACCTGTTGGCGTCGCAAGACCCGACAGCGTCATAAAACTCGGCAGCGTCTGTAGGTGGAGCGGAAAGTATAAAGAGAACAGCATATAGCGTAAAATGCTTACGAAATCCTAACCAATTATTTGTATATTGGATGTTGATTTAAATTACTCAAACTTAGCAATAAACAAGGTATTATGAATTTAAATATCCGCAACAGTACATTTTTGGTAACTGGCGTAACCAGTGGATTTGGTAAGTCCACAGCCGAACACTTGATGGCGGAAGGAGCCAAAGTAATAGGCGTGGCGCGTTCTCAATCTGATTTGAATAAAATGGCTCAGCTCCATAAGGATAAAATGATTCCGTTTTGTGGTGATATTACCGAGATTGATACGGTAGTTAAAGTGGCCAGAATAGCTGTGGCTAGTGATATTTCAGGTGCTTTTATTAATGCAGGAGGACCACCCGCTATGAAGTTTGAAGAAACTGATCTCGATGATTGGGACAAAGCTTATCATCAGCTCCTGCGTTGGAAGGTGGCACTCACCAGGGCACTGCTTCCCCATTTCAAAACAAAACAATATGGGCGCATTGTTTATTTAGAAAGTGCCTCGGTAAAGCAACCTATCGATAATTTGGTGTTGAGTACCTCATTGCGCCTCTCGGTGGTGGGCATGATGAAAACCGTATCGCAGGAGCTGGCCGGACATGGCATCACTTTTAACATGATTGCCCCCGGCTCGCACAATACACCTGCCATCGATCGTTTGATACAAAAACAGGCCGATGTACGAAAAATCAGTTTTCAGGAATCTAAGTCCAGATTCTTAGAAAAACAACCCTCAAAAAGCATGGGAAATCCCGAGGGTCCGGGTTCCTTGGCAGCATGGCTCCTTTCACCGCTTTCGGAATTTGTTAACGGGCAGGTATATGCCATCGAAGGTGGAACGGTTAAAGGAACACTGTAAATCAATGAACGTTTATATTTTTATAATTGAGTTTTAGCATTTGGTATTTTTAATTTTGAAGTTGAGACTGAAGTTGTCGATAAAGCAAGTAGGAATAAATCTTAGGTGCAAATCCAAGTGCAAAAACGTATCCCACATAAATTACAGGCGTATAAGGAACGGGATTTACGTTAAATAATATTCCATACAATGCACCCAATAATCCACCCCAGAAAAAAACCTTACCCGCGAAACTATGAGTTTTCTTCCAGATAAGTTCATTACTTAGAGTCCATGAATTTTTAATCCCTATAAAAAAATTATACCTTATTGTTGGATAAAGATTCCCAATGGCTACCATAAATATCATTCCTAATATAAAGGCAATCTTTGTCCAATTAAAAGGTATTCCTATACTTTGAGAAACAAAAGTCAAAGATAGGAGAGATGTGAAACCAAGCATTAATGTATTTATTCTGTGAAAGCTTTTTAGATTGTCGTGAAATGCAGTTCTAGTTACAATAGACGGTTTAACAAGAAATACGATATGCCAGAATATAGAAACTCCCATCACGAATAAAACAACTTGATATACTGTTTGTCCACTATTTAATTGAAATGGTGCAAATCGTGGTAAATTATCATACATAAAAAAAATGTAAATAAATGGCAACAAAATGAAAATCCAGTTTATTGCTTCTCTCTTGATGAATTTTGCATTTTTCATGATTTTATTTTTTAAGATTAATAGTCATTAGCCATTGAATTATCTCATCAACAACGGTTTTATTTAATGTGTAATTGACAAATTGTCCATTCTTTACACTAATTACTAAATCTGCTTGTTTCAATGAATCTAAATGATAAGAAATGCTGGGTTTTGTAATATTAAAGTGGTCAGCAATTTCTCCAGCATTCATGTCTTTTTCCTTTAATAATTCGAGTATTTCACGTCTTATTGGATCATTCAATGCTTTAAAAACTCGATTCATAACAATTAATTTTATATTTAGACAAATATCTAAATATCTAATTTAATATCCAAAATTTTCATCAGCTTTTTTATGGACAATTGTAAGATTTATGATTGAATATACTTTTTCTCCTTGTTGCAACATTTAATAACTTTAAATCCTCATATATTAAAATTGAGGCAAGGCAGTTCCGATGATTTTTGTTACTTTTGCGCCCTTATTTTAATTAAGGTTTTCCTTATTTTAAACCTGTCGCAATTCTGCTAACAAAAACGCTAACAACATGAAATTCATATTTTCCTTTATCGATAAACGACAAGTATCTGTCAAAGATGATATCTTGTCGGGAATAACCGTCGCCTTAGCCCTTGTGCCCGAGGCAGTTGCTTTTGCTTTCGTTGCTGGCATATCGCCAGTGGTTGGTTTATATGGTGCCTTTATGATGGGACTGGTGACATCCATTTTCGGAGGGCGTCCTGGCATGATATCAGGTGCTACGGGAGCTTTGGCCGTTGTGATGGTTAGTCTGGTGGCCGAAGGAAATAACATGGGAGGCGGCTCTGCCGGACTGCAATACCTTTTTGCAACTATTGTTTTGGCCGGGCTCATTCAAATGTCGGTTGGTTTTTTAAAACTCGGAAAATTTATACGCATGGTGCCCCAATCGGTTATGATGGGCTTTGTAAATGGACTCGCCATCGTAATATTTACTTCGCAATTAGGTATGTTTAAAACGGATGGTGAGTTTATCTCAGGATCTGCACTCTATGTTATGCTTGGGCTGGTGCTACTTACCATGGCTATTATGTATTTTCTGCCTATGTTCAGTAAAAAAGTTCCGGCAGCTTTAGTTGCTATTATCGTGGTATCGTTAATCGTA
This sequence comes from Saccharicrinis sp., assembly GCA_024635585.1. Lineage (GTDB taxonomy): Bacteria > Bacteroidota > Bacteroidia > Bacteroidales > Marinilabiliaceae > Saccharicrinis. The sequence continues at coordinate 3,040 of JAGXIP010000162.1, forward strand.
ATTTTTGGAGGCGTAGAAACCGAAACGGTGCGTTCCTTTGTACTCGCAAAAGGAGGTACAGGAATTAAAGCAGGTCTCCCCACATTTAATATACCAATGATACCCCTAAATTGGGAAACCCTGCGTTTTATAAGTCCTTATGCTTTTATTTTGGCCATGATAGGGTTAATTGAATCGCTCATGACACTTACCCTTGTCGACGAACTCACCGAAACGCGAGGCAGTGGCAACCGCGAGTGTGTTGCTCAAGGTCTTGGCAATATAACCAATGGATTTTTTGGTGGTATGGGTGGTTGCGCTATGATAGGGCAAAGTATTATCAATATCAAGTCGGGTGGCCGTGGTCGCTTGTCAGGTGTAGTGGCTGCATTGGCGCTGTTAGCATTTATCTTGTTCGCTTCTACTTATATCGAAATGATTCCTATTGCAGCTCTGGTGGGCGTAATGTTTATGGTGGTTATAGGAACTTTTGCCTGGAGCACCTTTAAAATTGTGAATAAAATACCGAAGGCGGATGTAATCGTCATTGTTTTGGTAACTGTGCTTACCGTATTGTTTGATTTAGCCATTGCGGTTGCGGCAGGGGTAGTGGTTGCGGCATTGGTATTTGCATGGGAAAATGCGGTTAAAATACGGGTTTCCAATGTTACCGACAGAAAAGGAGTAAAGCACTATATTGTGCATGGTCCACTGTTTTTTGCCTCTACCACATCCTTTATCTCCAATTTTGATGTTAAAAACGATCCCAATGAAGTGGTTATCAGTTTTGAGGAATCCAGGATTATGGATCAGTCCGCCATTGAGGCCATCAATAAACTGGCCGAAAAATACCAGCAGATTGGCACCAACGTGCACCTACGCTACCTGAGCAGCGACTGCGTTAAATTAATAGAGCGTGCCGAAAAAATTTGTGATGTTAATATACTCACCGATCCAGATTATCATGTGGCCATCGACGATTACCGCAAAAAAGTAGTAAGTGTAATTTGATAAGCACTTATTTAGAAGGGAAAGAAAAGTAATAATAGGATATCAGTTTACGATCTACTTTTCTTCAACACTCACATGAAATAGAGCGTCGCCCTTATAAACGATGGGTGCCGTATTTAAACCGAAAATATAGCAATCGAAGGGAGCGCTAATCTTTTTCTCAAATTCGCCATAAGGATCCGAAATTCTACCAATGATTGTTTTATGCTGCACACGGCTGCCGTTTTTTGCCAGCGGTTCAAATATGCCAGAATGTGGAGCACGTAACCATTTGCTATCCTTTATAATAAAAGGCTGCTCCTCTAGGTTTAATTCGCCCTCGTGCATTTGTAAATATCTCATCACATTGAGGGTGCCCTCCACACCACAATTAACAACCGATTGGTCAAGTTGAAGTGATTTACCGCCCTCGAACAATAAGATGGTTTTGCCCATTTTATTTAAGGTTTCCCTTATCGATTTGGCAATATTAATAGAGTGAACAATTAATGGCGCTCCAAATATTTTGGCCAGTTCCAAAGCTTCCGTTTGTGTTAAATCGCACCTAACATGTGGGCTATTAAACCTATCGGATGCACCGGTATGAAAGTCCAAAACATAATCGACAAGTGGCGCAATTTCCTCGGTAAACTGATAGGCAAATTGACTAGCCAGGGAACCTTTTGGAGCACCCGGAAATACTCTGTTTAAATCTCTGCCGTCAGGAAATTCCCTTCGTTGGTTCAAATAGCCAAAAACATTAAATACAGGTATGCAAATTATGGTGCCCCGAGTTGGTTTATTGTAATTCTTACGGATAATATCCCGCACAATGGCAACCCCATTTATCTCGTCGCCGTGAACTCCTCCCAGTAGCAACAAAACCGGACCATCCGTGGCGGATCGTTCTACAATAATGGGTATGCTCAAACTATTTTGCGTGTGCAGTTTAGCAACCTCCATCTCAATGATGGCACTTTCTCCCATTTTTATTTCCTGGCCCAGAATCATAAACTTTTTATCTGAGTTGCCTTTTGGTAAAAGGTTATCAAGCGATTCTGTTTTGGTTTTAGTTGTTGATGTGGGCATTTTACGATATTAAATTAGTGCTACTTAGTCGCTACCGGAGGTAGAAATAATTATTGAAACAACGTTCGGTCTTTTGCGCTAAAGCTTCAAGCGACAGAGTACATAGCCAATTATTTGGGTTAAGATTTTTAAAATGCAAAACTAGCTATTAAATAATGGTATATGTTAAAACGCTATTTATTTTTGTACGCTTTTATTATTTCGCTCAATTTGTCCATTAGTAAGCGCAAAAGGATGTTGTCTACATCCAAAACTATATCATTGATATGGCTAATGGGCAAAATGCGTGGTGAAGTTCCGGTAATAAAGGCTGCATTTACTTTGCAAAGTTCGGCAGCGGGCACACACTCCATCTTTAGGTTGAGCTTGCATTGTTCAATAATTTCCAACACCTTTTTTCTCATTATACCTTGCAGAACTATGCTCGATGGCGCTGTGTAAATGGTATCTTTTACAATAAAAAACACATTGGAGCGACTGCCTTCGGTAATTCTTCCGTTGTGGTCAACTAGCAACACTTCATGCACCTCTTTTTGCAGTATTTCTTCGTTTGCTGATATGCGTGTAGGTGTATGGCCTAATTTTATGTTAGGATTATCTCGTTCGGCATAAAAAAGTGCTGTTTTTAAACCAAGTACGTAGGTACCTTTATCTGGATACTTAGATGTAATTGCATACACATAGTATTGGTTAATTTTTTGATTATTTACAAAGCATGAAATCTTGAGGTTATTATTTTGAATGTTTTGGTTTTTTATTATTTGATAGATGGCTCGTGTGAGCGCTTGCTGTGGAAAAGGATGTGAAATGTTCAATTTCTTAAAGCCATCTTCTAGTCTTTGCAAATGATCGGTAATAAACAGCGGAATGTTATCTTCAACCCGCAATACTTCGTATAACTCCTGACTGTTGGCCATGATGATTTCCGACGGAACACTGGCTATGATAACGTATTTATCCTTTGGGTAGTCTGAATTTTTGTTGCTCATTTTTAAAGTTTTACAGAGTTTGTGTCAAAAATAATTCAAAATCATCAACTCTTAACGCAACCATTCGTTATATATTCAGTCTTATGGCAATAAGATGTTTTTAAAAAGAAGTAATAAATTAATATAACACATAAAAAAACAAAAAATGAAGTATTTTAAATTAAAACAAATTGCACTGGCATTGGCAATGGTGGTGCTGGCAGTAAGTTGTATCGAGGATAGTGAGCCTACACCCAGGACGTTTGCATCATATGGTTTTTTGACCAAAATGGACAATACTTACTATGTTGATATGGATGGGGGAATGAAAGTTCAACTGATGCCCTTCGACGATTCCGATATAGAACTTACAGGTATCGATAGGGTATTGTTCCAATTTACTGTTGAAGAGGAGTATGATATTTCTTCTCCAGTAAAATATTTGGTTAACCTTCAAGGTTTAATGTTTGTTGATTATTCGCACATAGTAACCTTAAATGACGTGAGCAGGGATACCATTGGTGAAGGCATAGTGAATCTGCAGTATAACTACGAATCTGATTTGAATTCGATCGAAAATTATTTAAACCTAGTGGTGAATTATAAAAAGCAGGAAGGAAACCACGTGTTCTCTTTGTGTTACGACCCTAACAGTCAGACGGATGGAGAGCCTATCGTTTTGGAGCTTAAAAATAAACAGCCAGAGGAAGGGTTTGGTGGCCAGTTGACAAGGTCGTATCAGTCGTTCAATATTTCTAATTTAATGGGCTGGGGGCAGCTTGACGAGGATGGTAAAATGGAATTTATACTTCGCATAAATAGTGGTGACTCGCAGGAACAGGATTTTGAATTAACCTATGCCCCTTTTCAAGAATAAGTAAATCTGATATATTATTAATCTTACAAATCTTTAGGGATGTTCTATTCGGGAGCATCCCTTTTTTTAGCGGCAAATGTTAAGCCATCGTATTTTTGTTTTTGTACTTTTGTCATCTTAGAGCTTTGCAAATAAATAAGTCGAATGTATTACCATCTAACTCTTTTTTTAAATTCATGAAGGATATAAATGATTTATATAAAACCATTGAAAAACCCTCGGAAGGAATTTACAAGGAGAAGGGAAGCAAGTTCTTGGCTTACGCTTTTCCTGTTTTTTCTGAGGAGGAAATAAAGGAGCATATACATCGCTTACGCGAAGAATACTACAATGCCAGACACCATTGCTTTGCATGGCAGTTGGGTACGGATGGTACTCAGTATAGAGCCAACGACGACGGAGAACCTTCGGGTACTGCCGGGAAACCTATTTTGGGACAATTAAATTCGCACGAGCTTACAAATATATTGGTGGTGGTGGTGCGGTATTTCGGTGGCACAAAATTAGGCGTGCCAGGTCTTATCCGAGCCTACAAAGAAGCAACCATAGATGCTATTACCAATGCTTTAGTGGTGCAGCGAACAGTAAATGATACCTACAAGTTGTATTTTGAATATGCCGCCATGAATGATATTATGAAAATAATGAAAGATGAGAACCTGAATATACTGGATCAGCAGTTTGATTTGGCTTGTTGTATTGAGTTTAGTTTGCGTCAATCAGAAACCGAAAAAGTTGTTGAAAGATTGGAAAATGTAGAGTCAGCCAAATGCGAGTACGTATGTACCCGGTAAAATCTTTATTCAATTTTATGATAAGGTATCGAAAAACAAAATTTGGAGCCTTTGTTTAACTCTGATTCTACCCATATTTTACCACCTAACAATTCAACTAAGCTCTTGGATATGGACAGACCCAAACCTGTGCCACCGTGCTGAGCCATAATCTTAGCGTTGGCCTGTGTAAATCGGTCAAATATTTTTTCCTGCTCATCTGAGGCAATGCCAATGCCTTCATCCTCAACGCAAAACACGATAGACTCATCAACAAAGCTATATCCAAAAGACACCTTGCCGGATGAGGTAAATTTAATGGCATTGCTTATCAGGTTGTTTAAAACTTGTCTCAGCTTACCTTCATCAGTTAAAACATACAAGATACTTTTGTTAGATGCTTTGTAAGCGTCCAGTTCCAAACTCTTGTCTGCTGCCTTTTTTTTGAAGAAGGAGTATTGTACGTCTATTAAATAGTGCAGGTTCACATGCGCATTGTTGATTGATATCTGGCCCGTTTCAATTTTTGAAATCTCCAGAACATCGTTAATAATGTCAAGTAACTGATGTCCGCTTTTTGCTATGATGGAAGTGTAGTATTCACGTTCTTCCGGGTTAATTGTTTTAGCCGAAAGTAGCTCCGAAAATCCGATAATGCCGTTCATCGGTGTCCTTATTTCGTGCGACATATTTGCTAGGAACGATGATTTTAGTCGGTCACTCTCCTCGGCTTTTTCTTTTGCTCCAATAAGTTCTTTTTCTGCCACTTCACTGGCGGTAACATCGCGCACTATGGCAAGCGTGTGGTCTATGTTATAATATACCATCCGCGACTCATAGGTTTGCATTTTACCTTTAATTTTTAACTGATACTTATACGTCTCAATTTGTTTTTTGGCAAGTACTTGTTTTATTTTTTCAAACGTTAAGTCCGAAATATCTTTTGGCAAAACATCCTTTATGTTTAAATTTAAAAAATTCGATGGGTCTTTAAATAATTCGTCTTCGTTATTGTAGTGGTAATCTGTAATAAAACCGTCGCGACTAAATACAAACATCAAATCCGGAATAACCGATAATAGGCTGTTTGTTTTGGCTATATTTTGCTCCAATTTTTCATTAGAAAGCTTTAAACGCTGCACCAATTGTTTTTGGTTACTAATATTTGTAAGTGTTCCAAAGCACTTGTCTGGTTTATGGTTTTCAAATAACACCAAACCACTCCCCATTAAGTAAATATCCTCCTTATCGCAAACTATTTTAAATTCTGTTTTCCAGGCCTTACCATCTTTCTGGGAATTTTGCCAAAGTGTATTCACTTTTGCTTTATCTGTTCGATAAATCAGGGCACTAAAATCAGCATGTTTTTTTATGTCGCTTAGTTTTGATGAGATAAATGATGGATTTCCATACCAAATTAGGTCATCGGTATTTGGGTTCCACTCATAAATAATATCCGAAATGTGGGTGGCCATCAGCCTAAACTTTTCCTCACTTTTACGTAACGATATTTCTGCATGTTTCGTGTATTCAATGTCTTGTGCTATACCATGAATACCTGCAAAAATACCGTTTTCGTCATAAATCGGACGCATTGAATTACGTATCCAATGATATTGTCCACTCTTATCTTTTATTTTCATTTCGGACTGAACCGTTAACCCACCTTCAACCTCTTTAATGGTTTTGTAATAAACATCCCAATGTTTTTTGTGGATAAAATCAGTAACTGAATAACCCATTACTTCGTCGGGCGAGTAACCCGTTAGGAGCTTAATAACGGGGCTCACATAAGTAAAAACTCCTTGCGTGTTGATTGAATAGATAACATCATTAATCTTTTCAACCAGCTCTTTATATTTGGTTTCGCTTGCGGCCAGAGCCTTGGTAATATTGGTTTTTATCGATATATCTTGTATAACAGCGATGCCTCCTGTTATTTTATTATTTACAAAAACCGGTGCGGTTTTCATCAAAAGGGTAAGTGTTGTATTGCTCGAAGTAGTATTGTATTCACCTTCGTATTCACCTTCAATACCCAACAAAGCATTTTGCAAAGCGGGGATAACGCGTTTGTCGTAAATATTATTCATGTTTAAACCAAGTATTACAGAGGTGCTTGATTTAAGTATTTCGGCAAGTTTATCGTTGAAGTCAGTTATAGTAAGATGGTTGTCGTAGTAAAAAATGCCAACAGGTGAAAATTGTAGAAAGTGTTTTAACTTTTGATTATCGTTGGATAGAAAGGCAGGTTGTGCAGGTGATTTACGTGTTTCGTTATTTAAATAAAATATATCCTCTTCAATCAGCATTTTAATGTTTTCAATATGTAGTGAGTTTTCTTCCGAAATAACACTTATTTCTTTTGAGTATGAACACAGTACTGCAAAAACATTTCCTTTATCATCTAGAATAGGTGTGCCATAAAAACACTTCAGCCCTGCCTGCGCTTCAAGTGATGCTGAATTTTCAGTTTGCTGTAGATTGTTGATGTGTTGTGGTTCGCAACTGTTAATAATTGATTTACAAATGCTTGAGCCAATATCTTTATTGAAAAATATATTATTATCTCCTAATGAATTATAAGCTAATAGGGTTAGTCCGCCGGGATTAATCTCCGCAACTAATGCCAAGCTAACCTTCATCAAATCGGCATATATGCCAAATTGAGTTTTCCATCTTTTGAGGTAACGATTATAATGGTTATTGGATAATTTCACACTGCCAATTTAGTTATACTATAAAAAAGAGAGGGTAATTCTTACAATCTCCAAATTACAATTTATTGTTTGTGATTAAATCAATATTATTATGTAACAGCTTATTTCTTTGAGCAAATATGCTTTATTAAAGCTGAATCTATTTTTTATGATTTTAATAACTGCTCTGTGCAGTGGCTAACTGGTGATAGGTAAAAAAGGTTGTTTTGTTTTTTTCGATATTGAATGAAAAGCTGGTGCGCTCTTGGTTATTCCCATTCATCTGCAAGTCCACCTGATGGGTTCCTTCGGACAATTGAATGCGCGTATAGTAAATTGCGTAGGGGAGTGATTGCCAGTTTCTGGTATCCGCTTTTTCGGTGATGGCGTTGATGATGCTTAATACTGTTCCCAAATTTTCGTTTTGTTGGTTGGCTAAAGTTTCCAGTGCTTTTTTCGTGGCCAGGCGTGCAATGCTATTGGCCAATTCGCGCACCATCCTATCCTTTAACGATTGAAAAGCAATGGCATTAATATCTTGTGAAAGCTCCAAGGGATATTGTTGGTCGTTTATTTGTAGAAAGGCACTGTTAAAAACAGGTTTGCGCTCTACATATTTTGGAAAAGAAACCCTTAAAAAGGAAAGGTTTTTAAAGGCACCCTGCTCCTCTGCTTTTCTATTGCCCACATATACCGGGAAAGAAAGTCCATAATCGTCGTTGGTTAAGTTAATCCATCCGTTATTGTAACCATCATTGGCAAAATTAATGCTCCATTCCGATTTTACGGGGCCAAATCCGTTCATCCAAATAAATACCAATGAACCGGATTCAGAGCTGTCGGGGTTATATTCCATTCCAAATTTCTCTTTGTATGCAGCATATTCTTCCATAAAACCAATTTGGTGGGCCACGCGCAAAAGATCTTTTTGTAATTGTTCAGGTGCCGATATTCCAAATAGGGTTTTGTATTCATTTTCGTAGGCGTTGTACGCATTCCGATAGGCAATAAAAGCATTATTTTTATCGCCCGAGGCATCGTAAATCATACCCATCAGGTTATGGGCAAAGGCGTCGTTGGTGTATTTGTTTTTATTGTTTTTGTATTTGTCGTTGAGTTGTTGCAGCTGTATATTTATTCTACGACACTCCACAAGCGCCTCTTGGTATTGTCCCAGCATAAGGTAATTTAACGATTTGTAATAATGTACCATTACTGCCTCAAAATCCTCTGGTTTATAGGGTTTTACCATGGGATTAGATATGAGTGAAAGGGCTTCGGAACCCACGCTAGTGCGGAAGTCTTCGTTGTAAAGATCGGCTTTTTCAAAATAAGTGTTGCTTTCCTGATGTTTGCCTAGCATAAAGTTAACCATGCCTTGGTTCATGTAATAGAGCACTCTGTTAATTCCGTCTTCACCCTTCTTATCCTTGTTTAAAAGCTTGTTGGCCGCAGTAAAATTACCCTCGGTAATAAAGGATTGGAGTTGATAATTTTTTTGGTAATAGGTGGCGCATCCCAAAAATATTAACCCAAAAAGTACGAAGACACTTAAAAGACTATATTTTTTGTTCTTAATTGGCATGGAATGCTATTGATTAAGTGTAAATTAAGGCTTGTTTTAATTTGTGTATTATTCCTTGAGTTCGCACCTCAAAGGTTATATTGCACTATGTTAGGAGGATTACTACTTGCTTTTCTGTACTTAGCTGCAAAATATCCATGCAGCCAGCTTTAACGCGACTACATGGATAGATAATTATAAGGTGCTGAATTATTTATTGATGTATTTTTTTATTTTTTTGTCTCCAATCCAAACTATTTCGCTGGTTTCCAAATCTGTTAATTCCAAGTTGGTTTGATAATAGTTTACCCGTTCTTTTTTATAGGTGTCTACTATGGAGTTGATGTCGCCGTTGAGCATAAAGTCGGCTCCCAGTTCTTTTCCCCATTGCTTGGTTGTTTCCATCGAGGCAAACTCTTGCTGGGCAGCACGTTCGGTACGCAGTTCCTCTCGTTTGTCACCAGCTTGCACTAAGCGTACCCTTCCACTGTTGATAAACGCGCGCTCTACATCCTTAATATAAGTTTCGGCGCTGATGTGCTCGTGCGACTTGTTGTAAATTAAGCCCACAATTACCACGGGTTTCTTACCATTGTTGGCCTTGGCGTAATTGTCTATCCATCCACCTGAAAGAACTTGTTCTACCATGGCTTCGGCTACCATTTTGGAGTCGGTATCGTTCCATCGTCCACTTAAATCAATAGCCTCATCGGGCGAAACGCGCTCTACTTTATGTGATGCACAAGCGGTAAACAATAAAGCGACAAACAGTAAAGGAAAAAATAATTTAGTTTTCATATTTTATGTGTTTAAAATTACGTATTGCGAATCGGTCTTAACCAAGATATAAATTTCGGTATCTAAAATTAGTCATTTGCGAATTATTCAACATCTTCTGTGTGGGTTTTATCTTTCTAAAAATTCTATTAAAAACAATTATCGTGCCTTTAGCTTTTTAAAATACTAAGATAATATTTTAAATGGGTGCTTAGGTAGCTTGAGTCGCCTTTGTTATTGCTAACATCTATCATCAGGTCGTGCATGGTATTGTCCAGATGTGCGCAACCAACTTTAAAACCTGCGTTCGATAATTTTATGATATACTCTATTGCAAACTCCCCATCTTGATACAAATTGATTAAAATATCGAAAGGATTTTGTATGAAATTATTTATTGCGGGATTTTTAGGTTGATAAAACCAATTAAAATCCTGAGGGTGTATGTAATGATGGTTTTTGTCGCTAAGCAGATTGCTTTGGTTATTTTTAAATCGAGAATAACCTAATAATTGCACCTGAACATGGGATTTCGTAAAAAACAATTCGAGATCTTTAGCCGTTTTTCGGTCGTTTTCGTTATCCGAATTAAACACTAGACCAATACTTTTGGCATCGCCTAAGTTGCAGCTTACAATAGTGCGGTTTGTTTTTTTTAGTTTTAGCTTTAACAAAAAGGCACCAATAAATATCCTTAGTTTTTTTAAGTAGTTCACAGAATTAACGTTCTAGTAGGTCAATAAAATCAGTTTCACTAATAATTTTCACTTTCAGCTTTTCGGCCTTGGCAAGTTTAGAGGGCCCTGTGTTTTCGCCAGCCACAAGATACGATGTTTTTGCAGAAACACCGCTAAGGTTTTTACCGCCGTTGTTTTCGATGGTATTTTTAAGCTCATCGCGCGTAAAAGCTGCAAAAGTACCGCTTATAACAAAAGATAAACCATTAAATTTTCCATTGCTTTGGGTAGGAGCTTCGCTTTCAAGCCTAAGTCCGGCTGTTTTTAAACGTTCAACAAGTGCGCGATTGTCGGGATCGGCAAAATAGCCAATTACACTTTGCGCCACTTTGGGGCCAATATCGTCCAACGCCGTAAGTTCGTCCAATGTTGCATTGGCTAGTTTGTCAATCGTATTAAAGGTTTTGGTTAGTGTTTTGGCAACAGTGGCTCCTACGTGTTTTATGCCCAATCCGAACAGCACATTGGCAAAGGGTACTTGTTTCGATTGGGCAATGCCATCCAAAAGGTTTTGTGTGGATTTTTCTTTAAAGCTGAATAGCGTTTTATTTTCCTCGTCGTGAGATACGCGTGTCATACCTATCAAATTATCATAGGTCAAATGGTAAATATCGCTCACAGCCCTTACCAGTCCTTTTTCAAAGAGAAAATCTACTACTTGTTCGCCAAAGGAGTCAATATCGAGTGCCTTGCGGCTTACAAAATGCTCTATTTTTCCTTTCAGTTGTGGCGGGCATGCTTTGTCGTTAGGGCACAGGTGAGCAGCTTCCCCCTCGGGGCGTATCAAGGGTGTGTTACATTGCGGGCAGTGCGTAATAAAACACACGGGAGCCGACATGGGGTGGCGACTATTCATTTCTACACGGGTTATTTTTGGAATGATCTCGCCTCCTTTTTCCACGTAAACCATATCACTTTCATGCAAATCTAATTGGGCAATAATATCTGCATTGTGCAGCGAGGCTCTTTTTACGGTTGTCCCGGCCAGCTGTACAGGTTTCAGGTTGGCTACCGGTGTTATTCTGCCTGATCTGCCAACCTGAAAATCAACCGAAAGTAGTTGGGTGAGTGCCTCCTCAGCCTTAAATTTATAGGAGATGGCCCAGCGGGGCGTTTTGGCTGTGTAGCCGAGTTCGTTTTGTAGGTGTATGTCATTCACCTTTATAACGATACCATCTATTTCGAAAGGTAGATGATGTCGTTCCTTATCCCAATAATTAATAAAATTATATATTTCGGGTAGAGATTTACATATTTTATAATACTCTGGGATTTTAAAACCCCAGCTTCGAGCCTTCTCCAGATTTTCGGAGTGCAGGTTGGTTGGCATCTGCGGTCCTAATAAATAATATAAAAAGCAGTCCAACCTCCGTTTGGCCATTTCGGCGCTTTTCTTCATTTTCAGCGAGCCAGCGGCTGCATTACGGGCATTTGCAAAGGGGGCTTCGCCTTCTATCTCCCTTAACTCGTTGGTTTTTAAAAATTCGGCAGTGGGCATAAAAATTTCTCCCCTTACTTCAAAATTGGCCGGATAATCGCCCTTTAGTTTTAGCGGGATACTTTTTATAGTCTTTACGTTAGAGGTGACATCATCTCCTTTTTCTCCATCACCTCGTGTAACGGCATGTTTTAATTTTCCGTTTTCGTAGGTCAGGCTAATGGAAGTGCCGTCGTATTTTAACTCACACACATATTCAACGTCGTCACCTATTGCCTTGCTCACCCGTTGGTAAAAATCGGCAATCTCACCTTCGTTATAGGTGTTGCCCAACGAAAGCATGGGGTATTGGTGCGTAATCTGGGTAAAGTCGTTGGACAAGTCGCTGCCTACTCTTTGTGTTGGGCTGTGTGGATCCTTAAATTCCGGGTGCTCATTCTCCAGATTCATCAGCTCATGCAACAGCTTATCGTATGCATAATCAGAGATAGTTGGACTGTTTAATACGTAGTAGCTGTGGTTGTGTTGGTTAAGCTCTTGGGTAAGGGCACTTATTTTATTTTCTATAGCTGATTTATCCATTGCCGATTTTTGGTTTTGATGATTAAAAACAAAAATACGATTTTGGATGAATCAAACCGTTTTTGATTCAAATAAAAAAGCATGTTATCTTTTTATAGACAACATGCTTTTTTTATGTGCGTTGCTTTATCTTAAAAGCTTTACTTCTTAAAACTAGCAATACTTTCTTCCAGTGCTTTAATCTTCGCTTCTGCATCGGCCTGTTTCTGCTTTTCTATGGCCACCACTTTTTCGGGTGCACTGCTCACAAAGCGTTCGTTGCTCAGTTTTTTTGTTACAGATACCAAAAAACCTTTGTTGTATTTTAAATCCTGTTCTAAACGGGCTATCTCGGCTTCTACATCTACTAGGTCGCCCATGGGTATAAAATACTCGTTGGCTTTAACCATAAAAGATAATGCACCGTTTACTTTTTCGTTTACAAAAACGAGTTCTTCGGCATTAGCCAATTTAGCCAGCACTGCATCAAAATATTTATTGTAGTTGCCTGTGTTGTCCAAAATATTCAGGACTATGGCATCTTTGTTTGGGATGTTCTTTTGCTTGCGTATGTTTCTTACGCCTGTAACGGCCTCTTTCGTTAATTCAAAGTTGGACAATAATTCTATATCCACTTTGCCGGCAACCGGCATATCCGAAACCATAATGCTTTCACCATTTTTTCTATCTTCGAGTAACTGCCAAATTTCTTCGGAGATAAAGGGCATAAAAGGATGTAACAACCGCAATATTTTATCAAAATTTTCAATTGTTGCACGGTATGTTGCAACATCAATAGGTTGCTGATAGGCAGGTTTTACAATTTCTAAGTACCATGATGAAAAATCATCGCGAAAAAGGGTGTAAACTGCCATTAGTGCATCCGAAATACGAAACTTACTAAAATGATCGTCGATAAGCTCAATCGTCTGGTTCAATTTATTTTCAAACCACTCAATACCTCTTATGGAACTTTCGGGTTGTGGGATGTTATGGTCTATTTCCCAGCCTTTTACCAAGCGGAAAGCATTCCATATTTTGTTAGAAAAATTGCGTCCCTGTTCTGTCAAGCTTTCGTCAAATAGTAAATCTCCTCCTGCAGGTGAACAGAGTAACATGCCCACGCGAACACCATCGGCACCATACTGCGTAATCAAATCTAAAGGATCGGGTGAATTACCCAGTTGCTTGCTCATTTTCCGTCCTTGCTTATCGCGCACCATGCCTGTAAAATAAACGTTTTTGAAGGGATAAGTGCCTTTAAATTCGTATCCAGCCATAATCATGCGCGCCACCCAAAAAAAGATGATATCGTGGCCTGTTACCAAATCGTTGGTGGGGTAGTAGTAGTCAATTTCTTTTTTGTTGGGGTTAAAGCCATCAAATACGGATATTGGCCATAACCACGACGAAGCCCAGGTGTCTAACACGTCCTTTTCTTGCGTAAGATTTTCAAGTGTAAGTGTGGTGTCTCCTGTCTTTTTCTGAGCTAGCTTTAGTGCTTCTTCGGCTGTTTTTGCCACTACAAAATCACCATTGCTTAAATAATAAACTGGAATGCGATGTCCCCAGTACAATTGACGCGAGATGCACCAGTCCTGTACGTTTTCCATCCAATGACGATAAACATTCTTGAATTTAGGTGGATGAAACTGTACCTCATCGGACATAACGGCATCGAGTGCCACCTTAGCCATCTCGGTCATTTTCAGAAACCATTGGGTGGACAGTTTGGGTTCAATGACGGCACCTGTACGTTCCGAGCAGCCTACTTTGTTATCGTAGGGTTCTACTTTTATTAGATTTCCAGATTTTAGTAACTCCTTCTCAATTTCCTCGCGCACCACAAATCTATCTTTGCCAATATAAATTTCGGCGGCTTCGCTCAAAGTACCATTATCGTTTAAAATATCTATGCTTTCCAAGTTGTGGCGCATACCAATTTGGTAGTCGTTTAAATCGTGTGCAGGAGTAATTTTTAAGCAACCAGTACCAAATTCCATATCCACATAATCATCCTCAATAATAGGGATGGAGCGGTTGATCAAAGGTACCAAAACGCGTTTGCCTTTGAGGTGCTTAAAACGGTCGTCGTTGGGATTTACGCAAACGGCGGTGTCGCCAAGTATTGTTTCGGGGCGTGTGGTGGCAATGGTTACATGGCCATCTTCCCCTTCAATTTTATATTGCAGATAGTATAGTTTCGAGTGTACTTCTTTGTACACCACCTCTTCGTCCGAAACGGCTGTTAAGGCATCGGGATCCCAGTTTACCATGCGCACCCCTCTGTAAATCAATCCTTTCTCATAGAGTTGTACAAAGGTGTCGAGTACGGCTTCGGTGCGAGTTTCATCCAAGGTAAAACAAGTGCGATCCCAATCGCAAGAAGCGCCTAGCTTTTTGAGTTGCTCCAGGATAATGCCACCGTGTTTGTCGGTCCAATCCCAGGCATGTACTAAAAACTCATCACGGCTTAGGTCGGCTTTGTCGATACCCTCACTTTTAAGTTTACTTACTACTTTGGCTTCGGTGGCTATGGAAGCATGGTCGGTACCGGGAATCCAGCAAGCATTTTTACCCATCATGCGGGCTCGGCGCACCAATATATCCTGGATGGTATTGTTGAGCATGTGTCCCATGTGCAACATTCCGGTTACGTTGGGTGGCGGTATTACAACGGTATAGGGTTCACGTTCATCTGGTTCCGAATGAAAAAACTTTTGATCCATCCAATATTTATACCACTTGTCCTCCGTTTGGGCGGGGCTGTAGGTGCTTGCTAATTCCATGTTATTTATTTTATTCTTTTATCAATTTGCAAAAATATAAAAATAACGAACATGGGGGTATAAAGGTGCAAGGGTTTTGTTAATGCTTTTTTCGTTAACACTTTTATTTGAACTTCAAATTCAATCTCAAACGCAATAATTATTCTGTGGGCTGAATATATGCAGCAATTAACGCAGCCAAATTATATACTTTACCCCTCCCGCACATTGTATTTGTGCAAAATATCTTCTATATTGTAGAGAACTTGTTATAAAATAATGGAAAACCATTAAAGGATAACATTTTTTAAAGAAACCAAATATTAACATTTTAAAATATTAACCATGAACTCAGGAAGAGTATTATTAGGATTGTTGGCAGGTTTTACCGCTGGCACCTTGTTAGGAATGTTGTTTGCATCTAATGATTGTGATACCGAAAACAAAAGTAGTTTTTGGGGAAGGGATAAGGATGAGGACGATACGGACGAGAAATTAAATGAATTTATAGAGGATATAACCGAAAAATTTGCCGACTTAAAAAAGGAAATTATAGTTGAACAAGCCAAAGCTAAGGCAAAATAAAGATTATAACCTAACTTCGTTGTAACCGCTTTTAATGACTGTAGAAATCATTTTGAATCGCTCATTTGCTTTGATTGAATTACGGTAATGGGCAGGGATGATGATGGATTGTCCTGTTTGAAGTATATTGCAATTTCCATCGATAACAATTTCGGCTATACCATCAATCACATGAACAAAGGTATCGAATGGAGAGGTTTTTTCTGATAAAGCTTCCCCCGAATCAAAAGATGACACCGTAATATTCCCTGTAGTTTTTTTAATTATAGTTTTAATCACTATCGAATGAGCCACATACTCAATAATTTCCACAATGATAAAAGTCTTGGACTTCTCTTGTTCTAAATTTTCCACTTTATTGGGGTGTTTTGCTGTGATTAAGTATTTTTAGGTAAAAGCCTTGCGTGTTAAAATTTATCATGTTAGTACCCTATTCATCTTAATTGGTAAGTGAGAAATAAAAAATTACCTGAAATGAATGAACAATATTCAGGTAATTTTTTTTGATAGATGGTATAATGTATCTCAAACGAGATGGGCAATACAAACCTATAACTCTTCCGTAAAGTTTGGCTTGATTACAATATCGATGCGACGGTTCAATTTGCGTCCGGCAACGGTTTCATTGTTGGCCACCGGTTTGCTTTCGCCAAAACCTATGGTGCTAAATCGTGCTTTGTCGATGGAAGTATTTGCATTAAGGTAGCTCAGCACTGCATCGGCTCTGTCCTGTGATAATTTTAGGTTAAGATCGTCGCCTCCTTGCGAATCGGTGTGTCCTTCTATTACGATGGAGGCATTACTGAACAGGTTCATGGCTTCGCGCACCTGGGTAAGTAGCTTATAGTCTTCTTGTTTAATTTGAGCTTGTCCTACATCAAAGTTCACGCCGATCATGCGTATGATCACCTCATCTTTTTGACGGAACACCTCAGCTTCTTCCTTGTCAAATGTTTGTTGAATTTGCTCAAATTTGGCGTTTATATCCTCCATTCTATCAATCCTGTTTTGTGCTTTCAGGACTTCTTCGGATAAGGTACCTTTCATGTCGGTAATAATCTTTTGTTGTTCCCTTGCCATGGACTCCAGGTTTGTATTCATCGTCCGTTGACTGATAACGGTAGATTTAAGATTTGATATGAGCTTTTTATCCACCTCAATTCGATTAATAATTTTTGAAATGGGTTCGTCGATTCCATTATTGAATTTTACGTCGATGTTAAAACTCTCCCCTATTTTAGCCAAGGGGGCATAACACATCAGTAGGTAATCTTCGGTTTCGAAATCTTTGTCATCCAGCAGTTCTTCCTGTTTGGCTATATGCAATGCCAATAGTGCTTTATATTTGGCTTGTTTAGCCAAATACCTAGCCATATCGGTATCGTATCTGTTATCAACCAATTCTTTTTCTGCTTTGTTAAGCAAGTCTTTTGCTTCGGCAATAGTTTTAGGTGCTACTTTGTAAACCTTATTGTCGTCGGCTTTTTGCAACAGTCTTTTTGTATTGGTCAAATAATTTGCTTTTATAGATTCCAATTCGGCTTTTCGGTATAAATCGGTAGCTTTGGTTCCACCTTCTTTTGCATTGTTAGAGTCTCCTTCTTCTAATTCCTCGGCAGCATCTTTCAGTTCATCTTCGGCATCCATCCATATTTCTTTTACAAACTGCGATGCTTCGGCACTTATAGCATCCTGCCTGGCGGATAGGGCACTCGAAAACATAACGCTTCCAACTTTTGTGTTTTGTGTGGCTTTTTGAAATGTAAGGTTAGCTTTCAATATTTTTTCCTTAATGTCGGAAAGATCTCCGTTTTCATCGAACTCCTTTTTAGCTGTATTGTATGCCTCCACTGCCTCACCATAGGCTCTTGGCGACAATACATCTGCTTGTGCATCTTTTGCTATCATCATAGATTTGTTAACTTCGTCAAACAATGATGCTTGCATGTTTTGGCCTTGAAGACCACCGAAAACCAATATCAGGGCGATCAAGATTCCCATCAACTTAACTTGTGTTTTTTTCATGATATAGATTTTAATGTATATAATCTATACAAAGATCGGCATGTAACACGTTGTAAGCATTACATTTAAAAATATAATACTTACATATATCACAGATTAATAAATAGCTTTTGCAACTACTATACATCTTCCAGATTTTGTTTACGCTTGATTTTTAGATTTTTGTAAAAAGTTGGCGTGTGGCCAGTAATTTTTTTGAATTGGTTAGAGAGATGGGCAACACTGCTATAGTGAAGTTTATACGATATTTCGGTAAGGTTGAGTTCGTCGTAAATAAGCAGTTCTTTTACTCTTTCAATTTTATGAAGAATGATAAATTGTTGAATGGTTATTCCTTTTACTTCTGAAAAAATATTGGATAGATAGGTATAGTCATAACCAATTTTTTCACTGATATAATCGGAATAGTTTACCTTAGGTACTTCGTCTGTGTAATGAATCATTTCTATGATTACATTCTTGATATTTTCAATTAGAATACTGTTTTTGTCGTCAAGAAGTTCCAAACCTGATTTTTTCAGGTTGATTTTCAGCTGTAGTATTTGCGAAGGGCTGATGTACTCCAAAATCTCGATGACACCCAAATCAATGATTACATAACCAATTCCCAGTTTTTTGAGTTCCTCTTTCACCATCATTTTGCATCGCAAACTGACCATATATTTCACATATAACTTCATAACACTTGCTATATTTATTTGTGCTACGCGCCAAGTTAGGTAAAATTTACAAAAAAGTATATTTAAATTTAAGTGAGCTAATGAATGAAAAAAACTACTCTATTATACTAACTTTTCGCACATGATACCCACTAAAAATCCCAGTGTTGCCCCCAATGAAGTTAGATAGTTTTTTTCTAGCTTACTTTCGGGTATGATATCCTGTATCAATAAATATTTATCGCAACGAATCACCATCCCAATTCTTTGGGTTATTGATGATGTGATATTTTATTCGACTATATTCTTCATCATCACCTATATTAAGGCAAGTTTATACTCACCCTCACGCCCCATCTATAGAAATCAAAATCGTTAAAACCCGCAAAAACGCCCACGTTGGCCACTAAAAATATCTGGCTTATTCCATAGCCTATTTCGTTATAGTTTTTAAAACTTGGTACGCTGAGGTGACCAAAATAGAGGTTTTCGTTCCACAGTTTATCTTGTAAAAAGGGTAGGTTTTTAATGAGCAGATAGGGCATTGAGTAACTGATATGTGCTTCCGCAAACCATTTATTGGTGCTGTATTGGTAATCGTGGAGTAGATTAAAACTATTGTTCCAATCTTTAAATGATATGGGCACTTCGGCGGTGTTAAAATGGGTGAACTGCGAAAAGTGCATGGATGTATTGTTGAAATAATAACCGGCTCTGGCATTGTAATTTATGTTATACATCAGATTCCATTCTACATTCTGCTTAACGCCAATTTCGGCCATGTGAAAGCGCGACTGAGTGTTGAAAGCAGCATTGGTAGCTCCTATATACATGATCGAAAAGGTAGGGTAATTGGAACTTACCATCTTTTTTTTATCTCCTTCTATCCTATAAAAATATTTGGGTGTGTACACCAATTTCGTTTCTATTTCAAATGCTCTTTGGTTTTGGAAATGAGAATCCCAATTTCTATTGGACAGCTGGTTGTTTGGGCTGTAGTTTTTTTCGTGATAGCCAAAGGAATAATTGGTGCTGTTTTTTAACTTTTCCATATTGCGGTATTTTACGCCCACCTCAAGGCGCAAACCGTTTGCTAAATCTCTTGCTCCAGAAAGCCATAGATAGTTATTAAGGTATAGCTTCATGTAGTTATCCTTTAGCAGCAGCGACGAAGCCATATTTACAAAAGGAGAAATGCCTGTTTCACTGTTAAAGTCGCTGCTCCACTGCCCACCTTCCACAAAAAAGCGGGTGCGATGTATGTATTCGGTGTCTATTTTAAACCGTGTTGTCCACATCAAATCGTGGCGACCAAAGGAGTATTTGAGCCGGGGATATAAATCGAGCTGCATACCATTATTTAAATAGTATCTTGCATTCACTTTTTGGCTATACGTTAGTGCATCTACCGAGTTAAAGGTAAAGGCATTGGGATTAATAAGCCCATAATATCTTAATCTAAATTTTTTATCACTACTGTAGTATGTGGTTCCGGTAAAGGATTTGGTGATAATTTTTACAAATTTGGATGTATGCTTCTGTTTTGCAATGCTATCTTCTGTAAGGCCAGCCATGGCCAGGGTAAGAGAGTCGCGTATGCCAAAGCTTTGTATTTCCTTTTTGCTCAGCGGAATGGGGCGGTATTTATTCCAGTTAATAGAGTCGGGGCTTATGGTGTCTTTTACAAATTGATACAGGCTGTCACGTGACTTTAGCCGTAATCCTGTTTCTGCCAGCTCGCGTTTTTGGTTTTCTTTTTCCATTAATCGCGAGAGCTTCAGCATCTCGCGGTTGTTAATATCGTCTTTTTCGAGTAGTGATTCAATTTTTTCCTGAGTGCTTGTGAGAGGACGGGCGCTTTCCATTTCTTCGGCAATTTTTTTATCCATTTCAGCCCTCGCGTATGATTCTTCCAGGGTTTTTGGCAAAGGCAGGTCATAATCCAAATCCACCTCGTTGTATTTTACCGAACCACCATAATTACCACTTACGTTAAAGCCCAATTTATCAACAAACACTTTAAATTGGTAACTCACGGGCAACCACACTTTTTCTTTCACCTGTTCCTGCACTTGTTTAATGTGTATTTTGCCCAAAAACTGCTCATTCACCAAGTCAACAGAATGAATATTCCAGAGGTTATCCACAATGTAGATGTACCCCTCGAATAGTTTTTGGTTTTTACGTTTGGGAGTTACTTTTATCTTATTCACAAAATATTCCCCTTGCTCAAAAAAACCTTCGTAGCGGAAATCGTAAAAAGAGAAGGCTTTGCGTGAAACCGGTGAAATGGCTAGTTCACTTTCTGAATCGTAAAAACTGTAATTTAAAAAGCTCAGCACTTCGTCTTCGCCATTGTTAGGTATGGTAGATCGTTTTGAAATTTGTTTGTGCACAAATTGGTTGGGCGAATTAAAGGTAAGTTCGTTTAGGGATTCTGCCACGTATGTTTTCCCTTCTTCAATTCCTTCATCCTTTAGCTGACGGCGGAACAAGCCAGGCACCTTGTTCATATCGAAGCCTCCTTTTAAATATACCGTTGCTCTGTAGTGTTTTACTTGACGCAAAAAATATGGTGCAAGACTTATTGTTTTGCGCATGATGCCATAAGAAGGATCCTCGTTGCCCGAGAAAACCCTGACCTCCTTAATTTGGTAATCCTGTGTTTTTAACACGATGTTTTTTTGTATATCTCCTCCCTGCATGTTTACTTCCAGCTCAATTTTGGCATAGCCCAGTGCTTGAATGGCAAGATGTGAAATGCCCTTAGGTAACACTACGCTGTAATCGCCCTCGGCATTAGAGGTGGTGCCTGTGGTAAGTTCCTTGATGTAAATGGAGGCAAAAGGAATGGATTCGCCATCGGAAGAGCTGATAACACCTGAGATAACTTGCGAAAAAGAAACGGTGCTCGACATATAGCTCAATAGTAAAATTAGTATTACGCTGAGTTTATATGGTGCTGGTTTTCTTTTGTATGCAGTGGCGTTTATGTTATGGGTGAGATAAGGTGTTGACATTGGGTTGATTTAAGTTCTGTTATGGCTGCAATATAGTTACTAAAAATAGCAATAGTATTTAACACAACAAAAATAATGGAGGTAGGTTGTAGGGGAAGAAAACTATTTCTACTCCGGGTGCGACTTGGAGTCGCGCCCGGAGTTTTCGCCCGGAGTTTACTGCGTCAATGAAAAGCGGAAGCTTACCCCAAAATTACTGTTGGAAGTAGGGTAGGAGCTCGAAATGTAGGGAGAGGTAACTGCACGGTCGTAGAAAACTTGCATGTTAAACCTGTCGCTCAATACATAATCGGCAGTTACTTTTAAGGTGTTTATCTTACGTCCCGAGGTGAGCTGATTAACACCATCTTCAATCCTTCTGAAAATGGCAATGTTATCTTTCATCGAGAAGTCAACTCGTAGGTTCAGATCGCTCGACATCTTTTTTGCACCTGCTTTACTTCCTAAAATCAAGTCCATTTTATCAAAACGATATCCCAAACCAATGGTAAGGTCGTTATTATGGTTCTCAATAATTTGGTTGTTGCTCAGACTCAGGTTAATGGTACGTGTTTTTTTACTTTCTATTTTTGTGGTGATGTTATTTTTCCAGGTGATATTAAAACCGATAAGCGGCATAAACATCTCGTTTAACGATACGGAATTAACCTGATACTGCGAAATAAAGTTGTCTTGCAAATTACGTATCCAGCTTATGCCACCATTACCATCGGTATAATCGGAGTTGGTAACAAAAGAACCTACGTTATAGGTTGAGCGATAACCATGTGTTATTTCAAATGTTTTGATTACTTTTTTAACAGGTTTTATTTTGGTTAAACCGTTGTAGGTGACCCTCCAGTTGGGATGCATTTTTAGGAGGTTGGGGAAAAGATCGGTAAAAATATTATTGGCATCTTTGCCGCTGTAGGCTGCTAAAAAGGCCGGTATCAGCACCTCTTGGGAGTTCAGTCCATAACCATTTTGTCCTGATTTACCCGTTTCGGGTGTTGGATCGTAAGGATCATTGGTACCGGGATCGACAAGTCCTGTGCGTTCCTGTGCGAGTTTAGCGGCCAGCATTTGTCGGTTCTCTAAAAATTGGTTATACGTTTTCGATTCGTAAATACCCGTTTTGCTCACCTTTTCAAAGGCAGTGTTAATCAGGTTGAAGGTCATGGTAAAATTACCATTTTCGCGGGTGTTGTAGGCCCGGAAATCACTACCCTCCTTAAAATAATATTCATTCATATTATTGGAGTACCTTCTGTTGGCCGTAAGGTCTATCCTTAAACCGTTGATGGGCTCAATAGTAGTTTTAATAGTAAAATCTTCCTGATGGGTCATCACGTAGGCCTGGTTGATGGTATCTATTGTTACCCAGCCTCTTTCGGCAGCCGTGCGTGCAAAGTCGCGATCCTGCCATCCGGCAATAAAACCATAGCCCGGTGCATCAAAACCATTATAGGTTGTTGAACCCATAAACTTGGTGTCTGGCAGGTAGCCCGGTAATATGGTACCATTGGTTTCGGTGTAATTTACGCTGATGCTTTTAACACCAGTTACAACCATAGCGGAATAATCCATAATAGTTCCGAGTATGCTCGAATTGTCCTCGCGGGTTCCTGTTACCATGGCACGGGCGTCGTCGTAGTCCACCTCAGGTATAAATTCTATTTTGTTATCGTCAATGGTTACCGATTTGCCACGTGCTGTGCGCCCGTTGGAGTCGTACATACGTACCTTGGCATCGGAACTGCGTAATTTATGGTTTATAATATACGATTGTCCTTTTTTAAGGTTAATACCCTCCTTGTTATATCTGACAGTTTGCTTGTTTGTTGCACCCTGAGCACGACTCGAACCACTGTATTTGCGTTCGAGGCCTTTTAGATAGCTTGAACGGTTATACAATGTTTTTAGGTTAAGCTGCACCGCTCCCTGAATATTGTTTGAGTTGCTGATGGTGTTTCCCCACTCAATTTCATTGTTGGTGGATTGGGGTGCTGTTTGCCATCGGTACATACCACTATAACGTATCGTTGTATTAGTCCAGTCCAGGTAAGGTATTTTATCGATGGGTAGCTTATAACTCAGGTTAAAGTTGTGCTGATAATTGGTCACCCGGCCTCCGTTCATAATGTTCGACATTACGGAATCTTTCCAGAGCGAATAATCTTCCTTAAGGTCTTTATCCACCACCAACACGTTTAATGGTTCATCAATACGGGCATTGGTTACTGACTTAAAATCGAACTGCAGATTTTTAGTCAGGTTATACCTCAAATCAAAATACCGGTTCCAGTTAAAATCCTTGCGAACCGTGATAGGAATTCTAAAATTAGGGTTGTTTACGTTACGAAGCTGCTCTTGGGTATATTGCCTCAACATTTCGTGACGATACGATAATTGCGTGGGCATTAAATAAAAGTTAAAATCTTTTATCATTCTAAAAGCTTCACCTTTGAGCACCTCGCTCTTTTTAAAAGGCTCGTATGCCTTGGGCCTATTGTTAAAGTTATAGGACAACACCCCACGGTAATCTTTTGCTATTTTTTCCTCGGTATTTACGTTGTGTGCGGTTGTAATATTGTATGAGTAGGTGGCCGACAAGTTGGACACATCATATATATTTGATTCGCTGCCTTTGGGTCGTAATCGCACATTGGTAAAGTTTACACTTTTGCGTTTAACCACATCCTGCGACATATTTTTAATGCTGTCTCGTTTTGCATCGCTGCTGGCATTGTCCAAAGCCACCTCCAAAGGTATATCCGGATCCAGTGGGTAATAGTCGGGGCTGGCCACTTCTTTTGAATAGCCAAAATAAAAGGGTATCGACAAGCGCGATTTAGCTCCAGTAAACTTACCCAGCTCCAGGTTTGTTGCCACATCGTACTGGAAAAAGTCCTCCTGGCTGCGTTCCATTACATTTTTTTCGATACTACCAAAACCTACCGTATGCATGTTACCGGCTAGCGAAACATTACCCAGATCTGATAGCTTTATATTCATACGGGCATTGGCGGCCCATCCACCTTCTTCGTTAAAATCGGTAAGCCTAAGTTCGTTAAACCAAGTTTCAAAGGACACCACTTTGTCCGCTACGCTGCGCACACCTATCATAATGGTACGTACGTTGCTCAGGTTGGGGTGACCCTTTATTTTTACGTAGTTGAGGTTATTGTCAGGATCTTCGGCTGTGTAGACCTCATTTACGGAAGATTTTGGGTCGTCATTACGCTTTAGTTTAACTGCCTGAAACGCGCTCAAGGCAAAGTCGAAACGGTTGTTCTCTGGCCATATATCGCTTGGCGAGATGGCACCGTGGGCGGTCATCTCCAAAGGTATTTCGTACTCGTAATAGTTGTTTTTACTATCGGATCCCAGACGTATAAAGGCCCTTACAGTGTTGTTTTTTATGCTACCTTGCACAAATTCTTCGGCATGAACTTCCAATTTTAAACGTCCATATTGACGCATATCCATATTCAGGGTTTTAAATATGCCGCGTCGGTCGTTTTGGGCCATATCGGTTAATCTAAGTGAGATAGATTGCTCGTTAAGCTCGCGCAGTTGCGGGTTGGCAGGATCGATGATACGGTCGATGCCGGGAGGTAACACGTAGTTGATGGGCGACCTGTTGGCATTCTCTTCAATATTTACAGCTCCCGACTCAAACTTGGTATTTTTCGCATCCGTCTCATTAACCTTTGGTTCATCAGGTTCAGAAAGATCGTTGGTGTATTTGCGCCATTCGCTACGTATTAAATCCAATGTGGCAAACCGCAAGATGGTAGTGTCCTGAAAGTTATGCGCAAACATACGCATAAAACGGATAGAGCGCATATCCTGAATGTTACCTATCACCGTGTCGGGAATGTTAATGGGGATTCGGAACTGGTACCATTTTACACGCTCTGTTTTTTTGTTCTTTAAATCTACTTCGGCCTCCCTTATGTCGGTAATGTAATTGGTTCCCACTTCCATTTGGTTTGGATCGAGCCTTACCTTATACTGATAATAACTTTCGTTTTCACTTAAGGTATTGTCGCGGTTAATATCCTCCATGTTAGGGGTTGATATGGATGCGGTGGAATACGCTTCGCCCGAATATTCGGAGGGTACAGAGTTGCCTTCGGGGCCGTTGAAATTTTTGTATCTATCCAGAATGTTTACTTTTTTGTTGTCGAAATCGCTGCTTCTAAAGTATTGGTAATTATCGGCTGCAGGATCATTTACAATTCCATTATAGGCAGGTACTGATAGGGCTTCGGCACCTCTAAGCGCTTCGATGCCTTGTTTAAACTCTCCGTAAAAATTCCATTCCTGTTTACTGTTTAATCCGTCCAAACCCACATCTTGTCTTAAACGAGCTTCGGGGTCGTTGCTAAATGCGCTTACCAAACTTTGTTTGGTGGGTATGTAACCCCATTTTGTGGAATCCACATCAAAAGGTTCGCTGGGTCCGGGCATACCTTGTTCAAAAAATTTGCGAGAGTCACTTAATACATCTTCCGAAACGTTACCCAGGTTAAAATATAAATCTCCCGCTTTCTCCGGATTCTGGTTATACACAAAGGGGTCCATCATCCAAAATTCGATAAACTCAATGTTGGCCGCTTCAAAATCACTGGTCTCCACACGTCGTTGTATTCCACCCCAGCGGGTTTCGGGTTCAGTAAGGTCGCCATTGTATTCCAGGTCGGTGGTAAAATTATAGGGGCCTCTTTCTTTTGGGTAATAGGCAAAGTTTAAAACAGGTATGTTGGTAGGGGTTCCCGTGGCTACATCTTGATTGGGAAATATCTCTTTAATAAAAATCTCACGTGTAAAATGGTTCGATAGCAAGTCTAAATCGTTACGAACATGGCTGGGTGTAAATTGGTTGTCGCGCGAAAACAGGGGGTCAATGATATACCATGCCACTTTTGCCCTCTCGTATCCTGCGCTCAAATCATTAATTAGTTCGGCATTTGGAAATAAATTCGTTTGCCCTTGAGGTGTGCTGGCCAAGCTCCATGCTGTCCAGTTGCGCATGTCAATGGATATTTTGGTACCTTCAAAGTCATCAATATAGGCTTCGCCCTCGTTTTTAATAACATCGGGATGGCCCGGTATTAACTGAGCAAACTCACCCTCGAACGAAATACTCGATGGTTCTTTTACTTGCAACAGTGGTATTCCGTTAAGCATATTGGTAATCCATTGGCTCTCGGTAAAATACGAAGTGTTAAAACCGTAAATGGTGTTGGCAATGGGTTCGTCGCCAATATTTACTTTTTGCGTGAGCGGTCGTTCACGAAGGTGCATAACAGTACCCCCGATATTAAAATCTTTGTTGAACTGATAGTTCATGTGGGTACCCATCAGCGTTTTGGTTTGCAGATTAAACATGCTCTGGCTTTCCAACGATACCTGAATGGGCGAACCGCTGCCTATCAAACCTTGGTTGATAATTTTTACGGTACCAAAGGAATAGTCCACGGTGTAATCCACATTTTCTACCAGCTTAATTCCTCCTGCGGTAACAATAACCGAGCCTTGGGGTATGTTTTGTGCGTTTAAGGATATCTCGCTTCCCGTGCTCGATTTATACTGACCTTTAAGCCTGAATTTGTTTTTTTCGGCATTTTGCGTGGCCAATGTTTGGGTAGAATCGTACAAGGCTTGGTAGCCATATTTTTTCCATCGTGGATCGTCTATGTTTCCACCAAATAGTCTTAATAAATGTGAACCAAAAGGCTCTAATACTGGAAAAATAACTCTACCGTTTTGCGGATAGATGGTTTGATCTTCGATGTAGTCGAAGGTGCCGTCGGGGATAGGATCGTAGGCTTCGTTCAGCTTATCCAGATCCATCAAGCTAAGCAAAAGTTTACCTTTAAGGTCACCACCATCGGGCAAGTAGTTTATTAGTGCACCAGTTGAATCATCCACATAAACCACATCAAAAACAAAATCTTCCCTATTAACCTGATAGGCTCCAATGGCATAAATGTTTTTCATCATCAAATCCCAGGTCTGCCTTACCGTTGGGGTAAGATTGGTGCTTTTTAGCATTTTTAAAAACAGGGTTTGGGTAGATTCTATTCCATCTCCTGCAAATTCTCCCACTTGGTAGGTTTGTCCGTTGAAATCGTACTCGTAGGCCACGGCGAGCACTTCATCTGAGTTAAGTGACATGTTAAGGGAGATAAAGCCCAGCCTGCTGTTGAGGTTGTATTCGGAGGATGAAAGTAGTCGTGCATTTTCAATTTTCTCATAATCCCTACCGTTAACGAGTTGAGTGCCGTTAAAAACCTGTGTTACTTGGTTAATATCTCTCACCGAACTATACGTATTGTTGAGTTTTGAATACACCCCGTTGGCATTGTTGGCAGGCTCTGCATAAGGGCTTGTGCCCCATTCGGCTGTGTTGTTTAGGTTCCGGGGGCCTGTTTCGCCCAAGTCCATCAAGGCTAAAATATTTCGAGCCTCCTCAAACTGTCCTGCCCGGTTGGTAATCCATACTTCAATGCGTGTAATACTTATCTTGGAGAGCATGGGATAGTTGGATTGTGCATCGTTATACAAATCCCTAAAATAATTGGAAAGGAAGAAGTGGCGGTTTTTGTCGTACTCGTTAATGGGCAATTCAAATTCTTGTTGCTGTGCACCGCCCTGGATATCCATCACCGATGTTTCGCCTTTTTGTTGCGAAAAAACGGAGGTAACACTCAACTTACCAAATTGCATTTCGGTTTTAACTCCAAAAAGGCTTTGGCTACCCGTAATCAGCGTACCCGGTA
>JAGXIP010000163.1 GCA_024635585.1 Saccharicrinis sp.
CCGCAAGGTCGTTCCATACCAAAACCATAGCAATACATCGTGCCAAGCCTATCAAAATTAGTCCGACCATATATTCTGGATAATCTCTTAAGAAAGTGATTGCCAATATAAACATCAAAATGGGGCCTATTATCCAATTTAAAATAAGTGAAATAGAAAGGATTTTAGTGTTTCTAAAAACTTTTGGCAAAAGCGAATAGTTGACCTTTGCCAAAGGTGGATACATCATTAAAATTAAACCGATTGCAATAGGAATATTTGTTGTTCCATTACTGAATGAATTTATAATGTTAGGAAATGTAGGGATAAAATACCCTAGTCCAACTCCAAAAGCCATTGCTACAAATATCCACAAAGTCAGATTTCTGTCAAGAAAACTTAATTTTTTTGTTGCCATTTTTTATAAGTTTATTTGAGAGAAAACGTAAAACAATTCAGTTGCGATTTGCAAACTCCTTTCATTGTATTTTTCAGCTTGTTGTGATGTGTTATCAAATTCTTTAGGATCTTCAAAAGTAATGGGAATACGCTTTTCAGCACCTGCAATAAAAGGGCAACCTCCATCAGCTTGTGAGCAAGTCATAATCGCTGCAAATTCGGATTTTGGGTTAAAATCATCATCTAATTTTTTTGAAAATCCAATAATAGGATGTTCATTTTTTGCATATTTAATACTGTAAATAGGGTTGTTGCCTTCTGAAATCTTTTTGACTACAAAACCTGAAATTTCCAAAGTTTCTGCAACCATTGGAAAAAGTGCTGTAGCTTCTGTTCCGCCTGAATAACAAAACACGTTTTTAATATTAAAGTAGTTGGCCATTGTTTGTGCCCAAATTTGAGAGAAATGACTTCTACGTGAATTGTGTGTGCAAATGAAATTTATACGGATTTCTTGAATGTCATTTACTTTAGTATTGATAAAATCAATTAGTGGTTGCAACGTTTCTTTGCGTTCCACCGATATACTTTCAATATTCAATGAATTTATAGTGTTTTCTATTCTGTTGAATAGGGTAGTTTTAGGTGAAATCATAATGAATATTTATTTATTGCGTTTATACGATTAATAAGTAAAAAATATTTTAGCAACAATCTTCTTTTGTAGAAATATCTTGATTTAGAAATTGCAGCATTGTTTCTTTCATTTTAGTCCAATTTTCGGTATTGATGCAATAGCAAACGCTCGTTCCTTCTACATTGCCTTTAATTAATCCCAAATGTCTTAATTCCTTTAAGTGTTGGGAAATGGTTGGTTGAGCAAGTCCAATTTCACTCACTAAATCTCCACAAACACAAGAGTCAATCTTGAACAGGTGTTGTAAAATAGAAACTCTTGCAGGATGCCCAAAAACTTTTGCAAAAAGAGCAATTTCATTTTGTTGGTTGGTAAACATTTCTGTTTTGGCTAATCCCATTACTATTTTATTTATTAAATAATTGCAATATTACGATAAATGTCTAAATAATTAAAAAGTTTTTAGCAATATGCTCTGAAAATTTGTACAATCATTTTAAACATATCTTTCGTGTATTTAAAATGATTGAATATAAACCACTCAAAAGCAACAATACAAGCATAACAATATTCTCATTTTCTATGAGGTGTTGCGCTTCAAAAAGACAAAACTCTCGATGCAGAACGAATGAGCAAAAGTTACAAAAAGGAGTAAAACACCTTAAATCCAGACCAACAGGCATACTTGCTCAAGAAGATGGAAAAATGGATCGCTATTGAAGCCAAAGCGGTTATAAAATATAAATAAATCCCACGAAATCGATTAAATTTATTGAGTTAGTCATTTAAGTTCTTTAACTTATTATCAACAAAACGCCTATTATGGAAGATTTTAAAGGGCAGAGTATACTAAACTTTATAAAAGAACTGCCAAATGATGATACTTGCAAGGCATATCTAGCGAAGATAAAGTGGCAGGATGGCTTTACCTGTATGAAATGCCGCCATCAACAAGGTTGTGAAAAGGCTGGCCATAACTATCAGTGCTACGGTTGCCAGCACGTCGAGAGTTCCACTGCCAACACCTTGTTCCACAAGGTGAAGTTCGGACTGCAAAAGGCTTTCTGCGTTGTCTTTGAAATGAGCACGAGCAGTAAGAGCGTTTCAAGTATCCAGATGGGCAAATGTTTTGATATCCGTCAGGGAACAGCCTGGTGTTTTATGTAGAAAGTCAGAAAGGCGATGAAGAGCAGTCAAAGATATCCCTTGTCAAAGTTGATCCATGTTGATGAAATTACCGTTGGTGGAAAAGAAGAGGGAAAACAGGGAAGAAGTTATGATTCCAAGAAGAAAAAAGCTGTTATCGCTGTTGAGCTGAGCGAAAAGCACCATATTAAAAGAGTCTATGTAAAATCCATCGATGATTATTCGGCAAAGTCGTTGACCCCGATATTTGAAGAGCACATCATCACATCAGCAAAAATCGTTACTAATAAATGGATAGGTTATGAACCTTCGAAGGCGTTGTACAATATTGAGCAGAAGATC
Organism: Saccharicrinis sp.; assembly: GCA_024635585.1. Classification (GTDB taxonomy): domain Bacteria; phylum Bacteroidota; class Bacteroidia; order Bacteroidales; family Marinilabiliaceae; genus Saccharicrinis. Next base: position 2,504 of record JAGXIP010000163.1, read on the forward strand.
AGTGACCAAGGCAAGAACTTCAAGGAACTACATATTGTTATAATCCAATTGAAATCTTGGTTGAGGGCTATTCCGACCCATGTAAGTAAATGGCATATCCAATCCTACTTTGATGTGTTCTGTTTTAGGATAAACCGCTCACAGAGCAAACAAAGTATCTTTCACCAAACAATAGAAAGAATGGTTGCCGCTAATCCAATATTTCAAGGAAGCATAAAACAGTCGCTAAACGTATAACTCAATAAATTTATTTCCTCGCGTTGTTTTTCATGCGTTTTGGCCCATACCAGAGCCAGAAACCAGTTACTGAGAACAGAAGGAGTGCCACGCCCATAATGCTGGTATAACTCACTTTTATGATTCCGTTAGGCGTATTAAAATAATCGTCCAGAATAGAGCCATCGTGAACCTGCTCTATAAAGTCGGCTCGTCGGATTCCTATCTGCAACAAATCTCCGGTGGCACCATCCAGTTGAATGCTGTTCAGATGCTCTGCAAAAATGAATTTCACGATGCCTTTTTCTTTGCGTACATCTATGCGGTCCAGTTCTAGGGAAAGTGTTTTTCCTACAGAGTCATGAAGCACTTTAAAGGCTTTCTGCTCTAAATCTGCCAGAGGCAGCCATTCTACCAAGTTCGAAGAGGTTCCTTTAGTAGTCGCCGGCAACAACACCCCGCCGCTGTTCTTCTTCCATCCCAATAATACACCAGATACCGATATAAAAATAAAAAATACGAATAGGAAAATCCCCATGATGCGATGTATTTTTCGCGTATTGCGTAGCAGTTTGGCTTGTTTTTTTCGGGTATTTTTTACTGCCATTTCAATTTATTTATATCGCACTGCTGACTTTATTTATATTGCATTTTTCGGGAACTACCAATTGAATACACAAGGAATTACAACCAAATTTAAAACTTTAGCGGAAAACAAACCACCTAAAATAACCACAACCATTGGACTTTGAAATTCAAAATCAAGCTCTCTATGCTTATGTACTTTTAAAACCTATTTGTTTCAATACGGAAACAATACAAACGAAAATAGTGATTTAGATAAATTATTATAAAATCATTACTAATAATATATCTCAATTTCAATGTGGAATCTGTTATGAATCTATATAAACATAATTTGTGCCTACTAATAGAAGGTTATTTCAATTGGGCATAGAAATTAACCTTCCATTGCAGGACTTAAAATTATAATGCATACTGACCTTTCAGTCTTAAATTTACTTCAACATCCTCATCACTGGTATTTCTAAAAAACCATCCATGTTTTCCTTCGTAGGGAGCAAAAAAAGTACCCACCATATTGTTGGAGTTGGCAATGGTGTAACTTTCAAAGTAAACTTCCTTTACCTCTTTTTCTTGCTTTACTTCACCGTGAAAATCGAAATAGAGTATCTCCCCATTCGTTGTAGTCCATTCGTATTTCATTTTCCCATGCTTAAGCATATTTATTTTAAATTCAATTCCTTTTCCTGCTGGTACAATGACTTTGGTTTCATCTTCCTGCAAACTTAATTGAGTATTTGGAGGAGGATTATCGGCCTCTTTAGGTCTTTCCACAGTAGGCCCTGAACCTGCTTTTTCGAGTTTGATTATTGGAGTAGAAGTATTTGCGGCAATAACTCCTAAACTATTTGTTTCGGCTTCTTCGGGAACGTAAAGCTTGCTAAATCCCAACAGTTCTCCTGCCCCTGTAGGATCCATTCCAAATTCTGCTGGTAATACTGCTATTACTAATAACAGCGCACCAACAAGAAGTGAAATTAGGGTCGCTTTAATAATTTTACTTTTTTCCAATACTGGATGCTTCATTTCTGACATAGTTATTTTTTTTAAGATGTAAAGTAGCCTGTTAATTGGAAGCCGAGCAGTAAAAACCCAGCGGCCATCAGAGCTGTATTTGTAATTGTTGAAAATTTCATAAAACTAGGATGTCTTCTCCATACCGTGATAAGAAGCAATACTACCGCTAAAGCAATAAATTGTCCTATTTCTACACCTATATTGAAACCAATTAAGTTTGTAAATAGGCCTTCTCGGTCGAATTTGAATTCTTGCAATTTACTTGCAAGGCCAAAACCGTGAAATAATCCGAAGATTAAAACTGCTGCCTTGGTATTCGGCTGTTTACCGAAGAATTGCTTAAAACCTCCTAAATTATCGAATCCTTTATAAACGATGGATAGCGCTATAATTGCATCGATTAAGAACGCATTAATGTTGATGTCCGCTAAAACTCCTAAAAGTAAAGTGGTACTGTGACCAATGGTAAAAAAGCTTACATATAGTAAAACTTCTTTTGGTTTGTAAAGGAAGAATATAACCCCTACCAAAAATAATAGGTGGTCATAACCTGTAATCATATGTTTAGCTCCTATGTATAAAAATGGCCCGAAGGCAACACCATTATTTCCCAATAAAAATGTTTGGGTATTTTCATCGACCCCGTGCGCAAATGCGGTAGTACAAAGTGCACAAACGATTGTCAATACCAGAAAGGATATTATCTTTTTTATTTTCATAATAAATTAGATTTAATCCCATTGCACCTTGAGGAACAATGGGATTATGATTTTTAATGGGCGTGTCCGTGGGATTTAACCTGCTCTAAACTATCCATTGACATTTTGCGGGCCATTTGAATGCTATCCTGCGTACTCATCATTTCCACATTGTTGTCTCTATTAACATTTTCTTGGACATTCGGAGTAGCTTCCTCCTTTTTTGTTTCCTTGCAAGATGCAAATAGGGTCGTCAATGCAACTGCTGTAATAAAAAATACTCTTTTCATAATTTATTGATTTAGATATTTACTGATATTAAAATTTTATTTTTACTGCTTTTCGGGATTCTTGTTTCATGATTTAATTACATTTAAAACTAAATTGATTATTTATTTAAAATATACCTCTTAAAGATTGTTCCTAAATCTTTCTCTGAAAACCATATATCGCTTGGATGAAGATGAAGTACAGGAGCCTGTTGGCATCTATCATTGCAATCCATTTTATCAACTTCAATTTTATCTTTCAAGTTATATTTCTTTATATAGTATTCTAAACGCTTTCCTTTTTTCTTTCGGCAGTTTGCACCGTTACACTGATAAATGACGGGTTTATTATTTTTAGAATCTTCCATAATGCTATTGTTTATAGTGAACACTCAATTTTTTACTGCTACATTTTTCATAGCAAATATTAATGTATAATTGCCTTCGATTTCATTTGATCTGAATTTCTAACATTTTCTTTTGGTCTAAGAAACAGAAATACAATCAGCAACAACGACAAAGTGATAATTCCACCATAGAGAAATTCCTTTTCGGGGAAATTGGTTCCCAAAAACCCGGCTATCGGATATGCGAATGCCCACCATAGATGTGAAAATGCAAAATGGGAGCCATATACTTTCCCCTGTTCACTATCTGGAATATTTTCTCCAATAAGTGTTTCTGAAGGTATTTCTGCAAGACTTTGTCCCAAACCAGCAAAGATCCAAAAGACAAAGAGTAGAGAAAAATTCAAATAATTTGCGGCACTAATTGCTAGACCCAATACTAATGCTCCCAATACTAAGGAAACCTGCCTCGATTTAGATTTATCTATAGCACCAGAAACGAAAGCAGCGACTGTTGCACCAATACCGAAGGCAGCCATAATTAAACCATAATCCTTATCGGTAAGATCTAATCCACTTTTTACAAGAATGATTGTATTCACCAATATAAAAGCTCCGGCCATCGCGGACACCAGTTCTATGAAAAGTGCAAAACGTATGTATTTATTCTTAAACAATAGTCTGACGCCTTTGGTTACATCTTGCCAAGTTGTAAGTTGTTCCTTCGGAATATCTTCCTTAGGTACATTCAAGAAATCTTTTGGAAGGGTTAAAAGCAAAATGCCCGCGACAATAAATGTAGCCGCATCAACCAAGAATATTTCGCGGGCACCCAACCAGACTGCAAGTATACCCGCTAATCCTGGCCCTAAAACTCCCAATAACTGATACGTGGCAGCCGATAAACCAATAGCTTGCCGATATAATTTCTTGTCAACTATCTGTGGAATTATAGATCTATAAGTAGGGCTAAAAAAAGCATTGAAAACATTCATAAGAAATACCAAAACATAAATTTGCCATTCGGCGGTAATGAATGGTAACATTGCAACAAGACCCATCCTAATAAAATGAGTCGTGTACAATATTTTTTTTCGGTCTATCCGGTCTGCAAGCACACCTGCAAAAGGTGAAAAGATGATAAAGGCGGTTACCCTCAATGTGAGTGCCGTAGCCAAAATGATAGCTGCCCTTCCTTCCCCAAATTGATAGGCTAATAATGCCAATCCAACCCAAGTAAAGGCATCACCCAACAGGCTAATGGTCTGCGCGAGATACACTTTCGCAAACAACTTGTTTTGCAGCGCCTGAAAGGGTTCTGTTAATCTGGATATTACCTTGTCAATTTTCATCGTGGGATCACAAAATTATTTTTTAAATTAAAACTATTCCTCTTCTTCAGAATTTCGCAAAGCAGACAAGATGGAATAAGCGTTTTTTACCACTGGCTTAAAATTGTTAATATCAAAACTTTGGGCAAAAGTTATAGCTGTATAGCCTTCCTGTTCAATTCCTTTTTTAACCTGTTCCAATATAAATTTATAACCACCTTCAGTTTCTTCGGCTTGAAGGATTACAAAATCTTTTCCTTCGTATTGGACGATAGCTTCAGAGGCAATTGCATTTTGCTTATTTGTACCGCTTTCTAACCAAGCCTTTACATACATACCAGGCAAAAGACCTTTCTCGTCCCCTTCATTTATGTGGCAATGAACCGGAGTCATACGATCTTTCCCAGTCGCTTTTCCTATTAAGAAAACTTCAGCAGTACGATTAAACGTATTGTCATTGGAAAGGGAAAATTTAACGGTTTGGCCAATCTCTATACTTCCTAAATCCTTTTCAAAAGCATTCAATGCCAAATGGACATCGTTTAAATTAACTAGTTCAAATAGAACATCCTGTGGCGATACATAATCACCAATATTTACATTGCTTGCCTTCACAAAACCTGTAATTGGAGCATAAAGGTTTGCAGTTCGCGATATATTGCCGTTTTGTACAGAATTCTTACTGATTCC
>JAGXIP010000164.1 GCA_024635585.1 Saccharicrinis sp.
CAATTGCTTTGCCGAGATGAGGATAAGGATTTATCCGTTTGTGCAGATAAGGAGCAGCTTTCGCAGGTGTTGGCCAACCTGATTAAAAATGCTAATTACGCATTGGACGGTATCGAAAATCCTGAAATATCAATCGGGTTTAGAACAAACCACAAAGAGCAAATTGAGATATCGGTTAAAGATAATGGACCCGGTATTGATCCCAATTTGTTAGAAGAAATATTTATCCCCTTTTTCACCACCAAAGATAATGGAAGCGGTATTGGTCTGAGCCTATCACGCCAAATAATGCGGCTGCATGGTGGTTGGCTGAAAGCACATTCGGTTAAGAACAAGGAAACTGTATTTACCTTGGTGTTGCCCAATAAGGAAAAAAATTTAAATAGTTAGTAAATTTAAAAAATTACACATCCAAAATCCCTCACATTTCAGCCCCTCTACTTTTTCTCCTCTCCGGCGGCTGCCGGAAGGCTAGGAGGAGCTTCTATGCATAAGCACCTCGCCCACAACTAAATCCATTGGTGTGGTTATTTTGATATTTTCGAGGTTTCCTTCGGTTAGGGTTATTGTATTTCCCGCCGCCTCATAAACGCTGGCATCATCGGTAAAAAAATCACGATAGGGCTGTTCGTATGTTGCTTTTAATTTTGATGAGAAAAATACCTGCGGCGTTTGCACCATTTTGTAGTTGGCACGGGCTACTGCTTTACTACCAAACTCGCCTACCTCACGGATGGACTCAATGACATCGGTAACGGGTATGGCACAGCCGTGCTTTGCCGCTGTATTATAGCAATTTTTTAGTGTTTGTGCAGATACCAAAGGCCTCACCCCATCGTGCACACCTACTAAACATTCCTGCGAAATTTTTTCTAAGCCATTCTTAACGCTCTCGAAGCGGGTTGCGCCGCCACATGCCACCGAATGCCCAACGGTAAAGTTATATTCGGTGCACAGCATGTTCCACAATTCCATTTGGTCTTTGGGCAGCACCAAAACAATCTGCATTTGACTATCAAATTCCACAAACCTTTGTATGGTATGCATCAGAATGGGCTTACCACACCACTTTATAAATTGCTTGGGCAGTTCGCTCTGCATCCTGGATCCACTGCCGCCGGCTACTATGATAACTGATTTATTCATGTGCTAAAATTAGAAAAAATACGGATAAATAATGGGCGGATAATTTCCTTTCTTGTAGTTTCAGCTTTATACCTAATAGTTTTGAAAACCTGTTAGGTGTGGTGTACAAAGTATAAAATAACAATAGCGGGCAGTGCCCGCTATTGTTATTAATTTAAACTTATCCGTAGATAAATATGCTATCAATTCTGCATTTGCAGATTACAACTTAGCTTTAATGGCTGCTGTTTCTTTCTCAAAACCTGGTTTTTCCAATAGGGCAAACATGTTTTTCTTGTATGCTTCTACGCCGGGCTGGTCAAATGGATTAACATCTAAAATATAACCGCTAATGCCACAGGCAATCTCGAAGAAATAAAGCAACTGACCAAGGTAATAGGCGTTCAGTTCGGGTATTTCAATTTTAATATTGGGCACACCGCCATCTACGTGGGCAAGTTGCGTTCCCAATTCTGCCATCTTATTTACGTAATCAACCCTTTTACCCACTAAAAAATTAAGTCCGTCCAGGTCGGCTTCGTCTTTTGGTACAAATACTTCTCTACTGGCGTTGGTAACGGTAAGTACGGTTTCAAAGATGTTGCGCACACCTTCCTGAATATATTGACCCATAGAGTGCAAATCGGTGGAGAAATCCACTGCTGCGGGGAAAATACCTTTGTTCTCTTTTCCTTCGCTCTCGCCATAAAGTTGCTTCCACCATTCGGCCACAAAATGCAGTTTAGGTTGGTAGTTCACCATTATTTCGGTTCCCTTACCTATTTTATACAGTTCGTTTCGTACAGCAGCATAAGTAGCGGCGACACTATTTTCGGCTTCGAGGGCAGTTATTTTTTCCATGTCGTGGGCACCTTTTACCAAAGCGCGGATATCGATACCTGCCACAGCGATAGGCAATAAACCCACAGGGGTAAGTACAGAATAACGTCCGCCAACATCGTTAGGAATAACATAGGTTTTGTATCCTTTTTGTCCGGCTAGGGTACGCAAGGCGCCTTTATTGGCATCAGTAATAGCCACGATACGTGCTTTTGCTTCTTCAGCAGAATATTTACTTTCTAGCAAATCTTTGAGCAAACGGAAAGCCAAAGCAGGTTCTGTTGTGGTTCCGGATTTGGAAATAACGATTACAGAAAAGGATTTATCTTTTAAAAGGTCGAGTAGCTCAGCAGTATAATCTTCGTTAATATTTTGTCCGGCATAAACCACCACTGGATTTTTTCTGTTGGTGAGTAAATGATCGAAACTATTGGATAGGGCATCAATAACGGCGCGTGCTCCAAGGTAGCTTCCGCCAATGCCTATTACCACAACAATATCCGACTTGGATCGCAGACCAACGGCTGTTGCTTCAATATCGGCCAGTTGGGCATCGTCAATGCTCGACGGAAGATTCACCCATCCAAGGTAATCGTTTCCTCGTCCTGTTTTTTCGTACAGTGCTTTCAGATGTGAAGCCACCTCATTTTTGTATTCTTGAACTTTTCTTTCCGATATGAAATCGAAGGTTTTTGTGATATTAATTCTTAAATTTTCCATGCTTACGTGTTATTAATTGGTATATGGACTTGTTTATTTATCGTAAAGTTTCGGTGAGCAGGCGTATCTCGATGGCGGGAGAAATACGTTCGTAAATAATATTATAAACCGCATCAGTAATGGGCATATTCACCTTATATTTTTCGTTAATTTCTTTTATACTTTTAACGGCATAGTATCCTTCAGCAATCATAAGCATCTCCATTTGAGCATATTTTACCGAGTAACCCTTACCCAGCATGGTACCAAACATACGGTTACGGCTAAACTGCGAATATCCGGTTACAAGCAAGTCGCCCAAATAGGCGGAGCTTTTGATATCGCGATTTATGGGGTGCACCGTATCTACAAAGCGCTTTATCTCCTGAATGCCGTTTGACATGAGTACAGCTTGGAAGTTGTCGCCATACCCCATACCATGGCAGATGCCTGAAGCGATGGCTATAATGTTTTTGAGCACCGCAGAATATTCCGTTCCATAAATATCATCGGTAACCGAGGTTTTGATGTAATTACAATTTAAAAGAGAAGAGAACGCACGCCCCCTTTTTAAATCATGACAGGCAATAGTAAGATAGGATAAACGTTCCAAAGCCACCTCCTCGGCATGACAGGGACCAGTTATTATGGCAATATCTTCCAGAGGGACATCGTAAAATTCGTTTAAAAAAGTGCCTACAATCATATTGTCCTCCGATACCAGTCCTTTTACGGCTGATACCATAAATTTACCTTTTAAGGGTATAGACAGTTCGCTTAGCGTAAGTTTTAAAAATGCCGACGGAATGGCTATAATGATGATGTCACTTTCTTCCACTATATGATTGATGTCGGAAAAAAAGTGAATGTTTTCAACATCAAAATCAACGCTGGTAAGGTAATTAGGGTTACGCCCGTCTTTCCTGAATCTTTTAATATGTTTGGGATTCCGGAAATACCAATTTAACTCAGATACATTGTTCATCAGCATCTTAGCTATGGCCGTAGCCCAGCTTCCACTGCCAATTATACCAACTCTTGATGTTTCGTCCATAATTTGTTATTATCCGCTACTTTAAATTTAAATTAAGGATTAACCCAACTAGGACAAGCCAAAACTAAACAAGATGATCATGTAAAACACTTGTGACATTGCTGTTTTGGTTTGTCCAAGTTGCTGGGCAAAATTTATTGATGCATATTTAGCAATTAGGCGTTGTATTATTCCTCCTTTTTTATATCAACAACAACGCATCATAAATTTTGCTTGAGTATTTTAATCCTAGTATTCTGCCAAAAAATGGCAGAATACTAGGATTAAAATACTAACCAGTCTTTAACTTCTTCTATTGTGGGGTTTTCGTATCCCAACTTATTTTTTTTGTTATAACCGCACAAGTCCTGGTGTAGCTTGGTGGCTTTAACTTCTTTTAATGCCTCTACCTTTTTATAGCCCATTTTTTGTATAATTTCTACCCAAGTTTTAGCTATACCCAGTGCCATATATTTTTCTTCAGGGTCGGTTTCTACCTTTTTCTCAGGGCGCATTTGTGGAAACAACAGCACTTCTTGTATCGATTGTTGGTTGGTCATCAGCATGGCCAATCTATCTACACCAATACCCATACCTGATGTGGGTGGCATACCATACTCCAGTGCACGCACAAAGTCCATATCGATGAACATGGCTTCATCATCGCCTTTTTCTGATAATTTCATTTGCTCCTGAAAACGCGATAGCTGATCGATAGGGTCGTTGAGCTCAGTATATGCATTGGCTAATTCTTTTCCGTTTACCATTAGCTCAAAGCGTTCCGTGAGTTCGGGGTTATTGCGGTGCTTTTTACATAAGGGCGACATTTCCACGGGATAATCCGTAATAAAAGTAGGTTGTATGTAGTTTCCTTCGCATTTTTCGCCAAATATTTCATCAATCAGCTTGCCCTTGCCCATGGAGGGTTCCGTTTCAACTCCAAGTTTTTCGCACACTTTAAATAACTCCGCTTCATTCATGCCATTAATATCAATGCCGGTATGTTCTTTAATGGAATCGAGCATGGTAATTCTTTTAAACGGACGTTTAAAATCAATCACCTTATCTCCTAATTTTACCTGAGTGGTACCATGAAGCGCAAGTGCAACACGTTCTACCATTTCCTCGGTAAAGTCCATCATCCACTTATAATCTTTATAAGCCACATAAATTTCCAACACGGTAAATTCGGGGTTGTGCGTGCGATCCATGCCTTCGTTACGGAAATCCTTGGCAAACTCATACACACCATCAAAACCGCCTACTATCAATCGTTTTAAATAAAGCTCGTTGGCTATACGCAGGTACAACGGCATATTGAGGGCGTTATGGTGGGTAATAAACGGACGGGCGGCAGCGCCTCCGGGAATAGCTTGTAAAATAGGCGTTTCCACTTCCATGTATCCCTTTTCGTTAAAAAAGTTACGCATGGTGTTTACGATTTTAGTACGTTTTAAAAAGGTATCTTTAACGTGATCGTTCACAATTAAATCTACATAACGCTGGCGATATCGCTGCTCCGGATCGGTAAAGGCATCGTAAGTTTTACCATCCTTTTCTTTAACAATGGGTAGGGGTTTCAAAGCTTTGGTAAGTACCTTAAACTCTTTTACATGAACCGAGGTTTCGCCCATTTGCGTTTTAAACACATAGCCTTTTACACCAATAATGTCACCTATATCCAGTAGTCGTTTAAAAACCGTGTTGTACATGGTTTTATCCTCACCTTCACAAATATCGTCGCGTCTAAAATACAATTGGATGCGCCCTTGGTTGTCCTTAATTTCGGCAAACGAAGCATTGCCCATGATACGGCGAGTCATTATCCTACCGGCCACCGAAATGTCTTGCAGACTATCCGGATCATCCTCAAATTGTTTCTTGATATCTTCGGAATAATGGGTTATTTCGTATTCTTCGGCAGGAAAAGCATCAATTCCCAACTTGTTTAATTCTTTCAGACTATTTCGTCGGAGCAATTCCTGTTCACTTAGTTCAATGGCACTCATACCAATTATTATCTTTTAAAATATTTAGCTTTTTTCATCGTAATATCACGCATCACGAATTCAATATTCAATTCATAGTGTAGATTACACTTATGGGAATGTACAAAAAATCGCTGCAAAGATAATCATTACGCTTTAATATTAAATATATAAACAAAATAGGCTTTGAACTTTAACGTAATTTTAGGCGTTAGGTGGGCATATGTATTTAGTGCGGCTTACATATCAGCACTAAACGCATCATTCAAATATTTTTATTATATAAGACGAATGGATCTGCGTGAATAGTTCTATTACATGTTTGAATTAAACGAACATGCGCTTTTCATAGGTAATTACATATCGTTTTGTTAAAATTGCACTATTCAAAATTTTTTAAGCAATGGATATTAAAACTAAAAAACCAGACTGGTTAAAGATACAACTTCCCAATACTGCTGATTATAAATGGATGCACCAAACCATCCGCGACAATAAATTACATACCATTTGTACCAGTGGCAAATGTCCTAACGCAGCTGAATGCTGGGGTGCAGGCACCGCTACTTTTATGATTTTGGGCGATATTTGTACGCGTGCCTGTAAGTTTTGCAATGTTAAAACAGGAAAGCCATTGGCAGTAGATACCAAAGAACCTTTAAGAATAGCTCGCTCCATAAAAATAATGAAGCTCAAACATGCGGTTATTACCTCGGTGGATCGAGATGATTTGGAAGATGGTGGTGCTGGCATTTGGGCAGAGACTATTTTAAAGGTTAAAGAGATGAATCCAGGCATTACGCAGGAGGTACTGATACCCGATTTTAATGGTCTTCGCCATTTAATACAGCAAGTGATAGATGCCAAACCCGAAGTGATTTCGCATAATCTGGAAACTTCACGAAGGATTACACCCATCATCCGAAGTCGCGCCAAATATGATTTGAGTTTGGAAGTGTTGAAATTTATAGCGGATGCTGGTGTTGTAGCAAAAACCGGTATTATGGTGGGTATTGGCGAAACAGAAGAAGAGGTTTTACAAACCATGAAGGATGCTGTTGGTGTTGGTGTTAAGGTGTTTACCATTGGCCAGTACTTGCAGCCTAGTAAACAGCATTTACCCGTTGAGGAATACGTAACCCCCGAGCAGTTTGCCAAATACAAAAAGGCAGGATTGGAGATGGGTTTTAAATATGTTGAAAGTGGCCCCATGGTACGTTCGTCGTATCATGCCGAGAAGCATATCAACGCGTTAAGGGAGTAGGCTTGGGGCAAGGGGCGTAAAGCGTAGAACAAATAGTGGAAAGCATACAGCATAAAACGTAAAGTTGAAAGTTGAAAGTGGGGTGAGAGCAGACTGCAATGATATTTCAAAGGAAACGGACAGTGTGCTTTATTGGGATGAGTTGGTTTTTTAAAATTATTTGCAAGCCGCATTATGAAATTTGGATCTCGATACCTGATACTCATCTTGATACTTGATACTCATATCTTGATACTTTTATTTTAATACTATAAAATGAACAGCAGCGTTATATTTGAAGACCTAGGTTTGATTGAATACAAACAGGCCTGGGATTATCAGGAAGAAATTTTTGACTCAATTATTGAGATTAAGTTATTTAATCGTGAGCACCCAGATGATTTAAAGCCAATAAGTCATAAGTTATTGTTTTGCGAACATCCTAATGTATATACACTGGGCAAGAGCGGAGCGGTTAATAATCTTTTAATAAACGATGCTTTCTTAAAACAGATAAACGCCACGTACTATAAAAGTAATCGAGGCGGAGATATCACCTATCACGGGCCGGGGCAGATTGTAGGTTACCCTATTTTTGATTTGGAGGAAATGGGGCTTACCATTAAAAATTATATACATTTGTTAGAAGAGTCTATTATTAGCTGTATCGCTGATTACGATTTAGAAGGTGATAGGCTCAATGGCGCCACAGGAGTTTGGTTAGATGTGGACGTTGCTGGCAAAGCGCGTAAGATTTGCGCCATAGGGGTAAAAGCCAGCCGCTATGTGAGCATGCACGGGTTTGCCCTAAATGTAAATACCGATTTAAGTTACTTTAATCATATCAACCCTTGTGGATTTTTAGACAAGGGCGTTACCTCTCTTGAAAAAGAACTGGGAGAAAAGCAGGACTTTGGATTGGTGAAGAAGAATTTACTTCGCCATATTGAAAAAGTATTCCAAATTAAATTGAGTTAGAAATAAATTTGCAACCCTTTTTAATAAAGGTTTTTTAAAAAGTATATGGTCAGGCTGGGTTTTGAAAATCCAAATTTTTTAGGAAATTTTAAACTCAAAATAAATGGCCACACAATATTGTATGGAAAAAAGATGGAAAATAAATGGTTCCAGTGACGAAGAAAAGGTGGAGCACCTGTCGACAGAATTAGGAATCGACAGGTATTTGGCCAATTTGCTGGTGCAACGCGGTGTTGAAACGTTTGAAGAGGCAAAGGCATTTTTTAGACCATCGTACGATCATCTGCATAATCCTTTTTTAATGAAGGATATGGATAAGGCGGTGACTAGATTGGAAAAAGCCATCGAAGCACAGGAAAAAGTAGTTATTTACGGCGATTACGATGTGGATGGAACAACATCTGTGGCATTGGTTTATTCTTTTTTGAAACCCTATTTTAAAGATATCAGCTTTTATATACCCAACCGTTACGACGAAGGATACGGAATATCCATTAAAGGAATAGATCATTTTGCCGAGGAAAAATGCACCCTCGTTATAGCTTTGGATTGCGGTATTAAAGCAGTTGAAAAAATAGCGTATGCCACCGAAAAAGGCATCGATTTTATTATATGCGATCACCATACACCAGGCGATGTTCTCCCCAATGCGGCGGCATGTTTAGATCCTAAAAGGGTGGATTGCGAATATCCCGATGAGAACCTATCAGGCTGTGGCGTTGGATTTAAGTTTCTGCAAGGTTTTTGCCAACGACGCAAGCTCGATCATACTAAATTATACGATTATTTAGATTTGGTGGTGGTGAGTATTGCATCTGATATTGTACCCATAACCGGCGAAAACAGAGTGATGGCTCACTTTGGACTGGAAAAGTTAAACACCAATCCAGGCATGGGATTGAAGCACATTTTAAAGGTGGCGGGGGTGCAAGGGCGTGAAATGAGTATTAGCGATATTGTTTTTAAGATAGGGCCACGCATAAATGCCGCAGGACGCATGGAATCAGGAAATGATGCCGTTAGATTGCTTATAAGTGATGATGAGGAGAATGCCGGCATCATGAGTATTGATATTGATAAATGCAACGATACGCGCAAAGGCTTCGACCGCGATATTACCCTTCAAGCACTTGAGCAGATTGCCAATAGCGAAGAAATGAAAAGCAAGAAGGCAACTGTATTGTTTGAGCCCCTTTGGCATAAAGGTGTTATTGGAATCGTGGCCTCACGGCTTACCGAAACGTATTATCGTCCCACGGTTATTCTTACCGAATCAAAGGGTTTTGCAACAGGATCGGCACGCTCTGTTGATGGTTTTGATTTGTACAAGGCCATTGAATCGTGCAGCGACTTACTGGAGAACTTTGGTGGACACATGTATGCGGCCGGACTTACCTTAAAAATAGAGAACATCCCTGCGTTTAAAGCACGGTTTGAAAAATTTGTGGAGGAAAACATTACGCCAGAACAGCAAGTGCCTCAAATTGATGTTGATCTGGAGATTAGCCTAAAGCAAATCAATAATAAGTTTTTTAGGATTTTAAAGCAGTTTCGTCCATTTGGGCCAGGTAATTTAACCCCGGTTTTTGTTACCAAAAGGGTTTTTGACTATGGTACCAGCAAAAAAGTGGGTAAGGATCAAGATCATCTAAAAGTGGAACTGATAGAAGAGGAATCGGGTTCCATAAAGCAAGGAATTGCTTTTTCGATGGGCAGTTGTTTGGAGCAATTGCAAACAGGCAATCCTTTTGATATTTGCTACACCATCGAAGAAAACCTTTATAATGGACGCTCAACCCTGCAAATGATGGTGAGAGACATCAAGTTTCCGTATTCAGATGAGTTTGCTGATTTAGAATAAGCGTTTACGTAATGGCATTCTGTACTTCACATTAAAATACCTCCAGTATCAAGGTAAGCAATATGGGCACCAGTATAGTTAGCACAATGCCGCTAAAAATGGCTATGATACCGTATTCTTTACCGGTAAATTTAACGATGACGGGCAAGGTCGTGTCCATGGCAGTTGCTCCACCAGATGCTATGCCGGCCAATTTCCCAAAATATTTCACTAACAGAGGCACGGCTAATAAGGTTAAAATTTCCCTGAAGATATTGGACAGCAGTGCCACTACACCCAACTCTTTTCCACTTATTTCGCTAATAAATATACTCGATAAGGAGTAGTAACCAAATCCCGCACCCACTGCCATGGCCTCTTTTACTTTGATGTCGGAGAGCAAGAGTGATATAAGAGCAGTTCCAAGCAAGCTGCCCACAATAACAGTTAGGGGTACCAAAACTATTTTAAAATTCATTTTGCGCAACACGTAAAAGGCGGCCTTATCACTACCTATGCTTATGCCCACCAAAAACATGAGGACAAACAAAGCATAAGTGGTAAGGTTATCGTTTAGCAGCCATTGGGGAAATACATTATAGATACCTCCGATAAGACCCACTGCAAAAAATGATAATATAATCAGGCTTCCTTTCATTGCTCTTCGGGTTTGTCCGATTTAAAATAGAGCTGATACACCACTTTGGCCAGTAGCACGCTGCCCAGCACAGCGCCTAATGTCAACCAGAAAGCTTTGTAACCAATGCGCGAAAAGCTATTAATGATCTCTTCGTTGGTGCCTACGGATATACCTAACAAAAACAATAGCAGATAAACCGCCCAAGTAATTCCTGAATCTACTTTTTTACGAGCCTGATCCTTTTTTCGGAAGAACCAGCCTAATCCGATTCCTAAGGTGAATAATGCGATAACAATATAGGAGGTCATAAATTAAAATTAGACATGCGGTATAATACGAATGGAGTAAGTTTTACAACCAACTCCATTCGCAAATATATTCAAATGCCGTTTAATTCAAAGCAATGCTTGAGATAATCTGTGTATTGCAAAATTCATTGGTAAAGTTGGTAGCATCGTTGCGCTTACTGCGAAAGTGTTTAATAATATGCACTTTTTTGGAAAAAAGGTGGTAGAAGTGTGCGAACCTTAAAATACTACTCTTTTACTGTTTCCACTCTTCCAGTAGTTCTTTTGCCCTCAACTGATGTTCCAGCACAAAACGGATGTACCGGATATCAACGGCAATCTGTCTGCTCCATTGCGGAAGGTATTTGTAATCTGATACCAAACCATATCCTACTCTGTCGAAGTTTAAGCCAATCAACCTGCCTTTTTTATCTAAAACGGGGCTTCCCGAGTTGCCTCCCGTGGTGTGGGCGTTGGTAATAAAGCAGGTGTTTAAGGTTTTTTTGCTTCTCGCAACCTCCTTTTGACAAATTTGTGTAAATAGATTGGGCAGTGGATAAATATCTACATTTTCATGGTTTTTTTGGATTAAGCTTTCCAATGTTGTCTTATATGTATAAGAGCTGTCGCCTACATTGAAACCTTTAATTTTACCGTAGGATACCCGTAAGCTCCGATTGGCATCGGGCGATAGTTTTTTATCGGCCTTCATTTCACGCATGGCTCGAACAAATTTTTGGTGATATTGACCATATTCGCGTCTGATATCCATGCGCTGGCGATATAGTTTTTCAAGATTGATTAAATAAAAACTGATACATAGTTGAAAAAGTGGGTCGTTTTGGATGGTAACTACATCCACTGCGGTATAGTTATTTAAAAAATTGTCTAACTTTTCTTTGGATGTAAAAACCGATTTGTGGAAGATTTCATTCATGTATTTATTAAAATCACCTTGGTAGAATTTACGTGCATGAACGATGGGAGCAGGTTTTAAGCTGTCACCCACATTTTTGTCGTATAATTGTACACACACTTCCAATAACTCTTTCTCTGTGTCAATATTAAAATTCTTGAAAAATTTGGCTGTCTCCGAGCTCATTCGGTCTAACTCTTTGGTTAACCTAATGTCGTTTATCTTTGGACGGGAGCATATGGCATTTATCATCTCGAACTTAGCCACAAAGGAAGTGATGTTGGCTCCACGGATACCTGCATCGTTTATATAAACATTTAATTTTTCCAGGGTATCCAACTGGTCACAAAATGATTCTATACGGTTGATAAGATGTCCATATTCTTGTATCCGTTCCTCCGTTGCATTAACCCAACGTGTAAATTCTGCCTCTTCCTGCTGCTTTTGTTTTATGATGTCAAAACGCATTAGGCCTGCTGATTCAGCTTTCCAACGTAGCAGTTTATTTGATGTATTACTTTTTTCATCCGCATATTTTAACCACAAATCGTCATTCTTACCTATGTTTGTATTGAGGATTTGCATTTTTGCGTCACCTACTTTAATGGAATGGTAATTTGTAACCTCAACAATCTGCCGGAGTGCCCGCGATGTTAAAAATTGTTTTGTACTAGCTGGAAACCCCAATAGCATTGCAAAATCACCTTCCTTATAGCCTTTAAACGATAATTTAAGTGCGTTTGCAGGTTTGATCGGCGTATTGTGTGTTGCGTATTTTATGGATTGATGGGCGGTGTCCCCATAAACCCGGAGGATACAAAAATCGGCCGATTGACGTGGCCATTGCCAATTATCCGTTTCGCCCCCAAACTTGCCCAGCGAAAGAGGCGGCATGGCCACGATCCGC
The DNA here is from genome assembly GCA_024635585.1 of Saccharicrinis sp. GTDB lineage: Bacteria > Bacteroidota > Bacteroidia > Bacteroidales > Marinilabiliaceae > Saccharicrinis. Next base: position 12,497 of record JAGXIP010000164.1, read on the forward strand.
ACGTCATTGTATATCTCGTAAACTTCAAGGAAGTATTGGCTGCCACCAAAATAGGATTTAATTTTGGCCTTATAATTCGTGTTTAAGATGGCCTCTTCAACAATCTCCTTTCCAAGGATTTGATGTGAATCCTCAGATGTACCTTCTTCCTCTAATTCGACTGCCTCATTAAGCCGGGTCGTTACATCCTCCATTCTTACAAGTCGAGCCAAGGTAAGCCCGTGGGCTGGTAATTCCTTTTCATACGAATCGGCATAGAACCCGTTCTTGAGGTAATTGTTTTCTGTTGTGCTGTGCTTGTGAAGATAAGATACTGCACAATGATGATTGGTGAGGACAAGACCTGTGGAGGTGATAAATGCACCTGTTGCCGAAAACGTTGTGGGATCGTTTGACTTTCCCAATCCAAGCACCGCATCTTTCAGGCATGTTTTATTGATGTCATATACATCTTGAGCTGAAAGTTTAAAGCCCGCTTTTTTCATGTCTTCGATGTTATATTTCTTCAGCAATGACGGGATCCACATGCCTTCGTCGGCTTTGGACAGCAAGGAGAAAAAAATAAGGCAAGCAATGAGTATTTTTATTCTGTTCATGGTTATTTTCTAAGTCATTATGCAGTAAGTATAAGAATCGGTTCGTTTATCGTAGGAAATTCAAAAAAACGTTATCTCATACGTAAAATTAGTAGTGAATAAAAAAAGCCTCCCGGATAAAATAAAGATCAGGGCTTATCCCTCAATGATGGATTTTAAATAGTTAAAATGCTTTTTTGACGATGGGCTTCCTTTTTTGGCTTTCGTTGTAACCATGGAACGGAAGGTGTCTAACTCTGTTTTTATATCTGCCATAATAAGGTTGTTAAAGGCGTGTCCTCCATCTGCATTGTTATCTTTCAATAATTTTTGCAGTTGCTTTATATATTCTGTTTGCAGATTTCTCATCCAATTCGATTCCTGCTTTTTATTGGAAACATTAAAAAGATGTTGGGTTATGTCGCCCAAATAATCTCCAACAGTATAGGGTTGCGTCGACATAGTAGCGCAGCGCAATATCCGGACTAAAACGGAGCGGCTCAACAGGCTACTGATCACCTTCCCCTGGTTTGTCATGATATCCAGGTCGTACGAACCTATGATAGCCGATATTTCAGGATTATTCATCCAATCATACTGATTCAACAACTCTTCAAGCATAAAATTCAATGCCTCGCTCTGTTTTACCTTACTCACAGGTACAAACTTATCAGGATGTGTCGCGTTGGTTGATTCAAACGTGTAAACACCTCCCAGACGAGCTTCGGCATGTTTAAAATACTGGTTATACTGGTTTAAAACTGCCTCTTGCATTTCTTTTAGATTATCCGGATCATCGCTAGTCCATTCCACCAGGTTATGCATGATAAGTTTGGTGTTTTTGGCGCCATATTTAGCCGCTTTTATAACATCGTCACCCAGCGATTCTGTTAAAACGGACGGATCAAGACAGCCGTCTCCCATCCCGTTTTTGGCACCAAAAAGATACATTTTGTCATTACTTTTTTCCGCAATCCATTCGTTTAATGTCTCCAGCTCCTCCTCGGGGCTCTTGGCAGAATAAATAGGTTGATATGCCCATTGAATAGAGAAATAATCGTATGGTCCTAAAATAGGAGGGGTCAAACCTACCCCTTTATCTTCAGGTTGAGCAATATAGTTGTTTCGGGCATAATCCATGATTGAAGCTGCTGTGCCGTACGTATTTGTAAAACCTGGCGATCGCAACGAGTCAACGGGGAATGCGTAGGATGCTTTGTAATTATGTTTCAGCCCCAACGTATGTCCTATTTCGTGCGATGCCGCATATCGGACTAAATCGCCCATCAATTTTTCTTCAATCTCATTTTCGGAGCCGCGTATTTTAGGGTCGTTGGCTGCTGTTTGGGCAAATCGCCATTGGTACAATTTTTTGAAAACATTGTGGTAAAACAACACATCACCCTGCAATATTTCACCTCAACGTGGATCAACCCAATGGTTGCCCATGGCATTTGCTTTTTCGTTGGTCACATATCTAAAACAAGAATTCGTAAAATCGTTTTCAAAAAAGAGACTATCGTTTATAGGATAATCTTTTGCTATAATGGCATTCTTAAACCCGATAGCTTCAAATGCTTTTTGCCAGTCTTCGATTCCTAATTTGATATAAGGCTTCCATTTTTCCGGAATAGAATTATCCATGTAAAAAACAATCGGTTTCTTAGGCTCAACCAATTCGCCATTCTTATGCCTTTCAATATCTTCATTTTTAGCTTCTACTCTCCATCTCTTTGCATACGCATAGGACTTCACATCCATATATTCTGATGACAGTTCTTTCTTTGGTTCATCGTAATACCCGATTTGGGAACTGGACAAACGGGGCCGCATGGGAATTTTAGGAAGCAGAACAATGGATCGGTGCAGCGAACACATAAAGGAATTGCGCTTTCCGACGAAGCCCATTTGTGTAACTATCTCTACATTCTCGGGGTAAGCCCTAGCACTGATTGTTTTGGTTGCTTCGGGTATTGATTTACCAAGGCTGGCCCCTCCAAAAGGGGAGATTTGTGCAATTTGCGAATTGAAGAAGTTGCTAACATTGATAATGAATGCTTTTGTTTCCGGGTTTTCGGCTTCAATTTTGAAGGCTTGCATCACCGTTTGCATGTTGTTCCGTTTAAAAGAAATGCTGATAGGGTCATTTTTGTCAACTTTTATTTCCGGTTCCACCAAATGTAAAAACACATTTTTATCGTCGTGGCTAAACCTCACCATCATGGGATTATGCATCATTTGACCTGCCACGGCATTTTTACTCGAGCTAACTTCTTCCACCCTGCTGCCGATCAACAAATCTCTACCCATGATGTCATCGGGGATTTCGAGCCGCAAATCGCCATCCTGCACGTAAACACCTATGAAACCGTGGCTGCTGATGTCGGCCTTTTTAATGAGACTCTGATACTTTTTACTATCCGCCAGAGCGTTTGACTGGCCCTGAGACAAGAGACTTATGGCTATAAAACCAACAGTAAACAATAATGATAATTTGAATCGTAACATTGTATATTTCAAAATTTACTTATTTAAAGTTTTATAAATCAACTGCTGCCGGCCCGGCTATGTCAAGGGGAGCCGGTTCCGCATAGACATTACTGTTGTAAATATGGTAATGTACCTCTTGCTTACCTCCCCAGAGTTCATCGTTAGTGTATTCGATGGTCAGTATTATCTCATACAATCCGTCGGATATTTCGGAATAGGTCCCATCACCTTTGATTCCAATGAGGTACGAACTTCTACTTGTTCCGGATATAGTTAAATATTGCGAAGTTACCAACACGGTTCCTTCCGTTGTACTGGTGCCGTCTTTAGGGAAAAATTCGAGGGCATCATCAATATTGAACCCAGGTGATTTATCCGCATCGGTATATTCATCGTTGAATAAATACTTCATGCCAAAAGCATTGGTTGTCCGTCCGGCATTGGGCGAGTCAATCCTGACCTTAAAGGCATGATGGTACACATCGTCGGACGGGTCAGAATTACCTCCATCCGAGTAAAGCACTGCATTTGGGTCATCAGCATCCACAACCATTGGAAAGGTAAATTGGGTGAACGAGCGCCAGTCACTGATTCCATCGGCATCATAATCGATCCACATTTCGCCATAGGTACGATAATAAGGGTCGTTTAGGTTGTAAAAGTGGGCAGCGGGATTTGCCGCCTTATCTCTTTCTACCTTAAGCGGCTTAACAATCTGTAAATTCTTATTCCCAATCGCTAAATAAGCCAAATCATCACGCAATGTCAATATGCTCTCGTAATACCTGTCGTCGATGTTAATGTCCTCATCCAAGGTACACGTGTATGTAATTTGCGTATCGCCCTTTTTTATCGGATTTCTGGTTAAAGTGTAATCAAAGCCATCATTAGCCACAAACAATTCTTCCGATTCCAGCTCATCCATAAAAAAGCCTTTTGGGAAATCCACGCTAAATTCAAATGCTTCCCCTTTTCTTCCTTCCACTACTTTACGGTTAGATGGAAAAGTATACGTAGTTTCCAAATGGCCAAAACTAACAGTTAACTTCTTATTTTTTTGATGAGAATTCAAACTCCCAATGCTAATACTAGGATCACTCACCTTGGTTAGTTCAAATTCTAACTGATTTACTTCCGAAGTATCCCAGCGTTCGTTTATTTCAATAAATATGGTATCAATTAACTTATCCTTGCTAAACCTCAGCTGATCTAACGGCGATTGCGTATATCCGCTATAAGTTCCTGTTTTAACTGTAGAATACTCAACGGTAACTTCTTCATTAATTTCTGAAGCCGTTAACGCAACCGGTATTTTTATGGGCTTAATTAGCTTATGGGTATAATTCTCGACTGATGGGTTATTATTTTTACTTGCTCCTCCTTCCAAAGGAATGCTATCGCTGTCCAGCACAAGAAAAAACCTAAGATACGACGGGCCGCTATAATAGGTTTCGCCAATAAAATCGTCTGGCGAACAAGCCTGAACAATGAGGACACAAACAATACCCAATATTATATTTCTAATAGCCTTCATTTTGTTCAAGATTTGAATTTAACTTAATGTTTCGTTCGGGTATTGGTAGCACAAAGAAATTAGACGGATAGGATAGGTTACAAACTGTAGACACGCATCCTTCGTTTCGTTCCACGTTTTTATTAAAACGGGCTATGTCGTATAGCAGATGACCTTCGAAGCACAATTCTTTGCGACGTTCAATGAATATCGCTTCCAACAAATCATCCGTTTCAAGGGTTAAAGTAGCATTGGCTCTTTCCTGAATTACATTCAAGTCGTTGAGTGCTTGTTCACTTTGGTTAAGCCGGGCGGCAGCTTCGGCCCGAATCAAATATATTTCGCTCATCCTGATTACAGGATATCCCGGGTTATCCTGAAATTTTCGGGTAAAATAATAAGGTAGCTCTTCTTTATCCTCACCCACCAACGTTTCTAACGGTGCTTCTATAAACATGTTTTTGCCTCTTACGTCCGATGGCTCAAACAAGTTCAGCAAATCTCCCGAAGCCACATAGCTTTCATAATCCATTGCGGAACGATAACCAAAATCACCAGAAACTGAACTGGTTGTCGACAACTCCCCGTCTCTATCATAGTGTATGCTTAATTCAAATACAATTTCGCTAACGGCAACATTGGGCTCTTTCCACTGATCCACATAATCGCCTTGTGGCATAAGATCAATGCCTGATTCAGCGATCACATCGTTAGCCAAATCATAAGCCCTTTGCCAATTATTGGCATAAAGAACTGCCCTGGCCATTAATGCTTTAGTACTGGTAGCAGTTAACAACGAATAGTTAGTGCCATCCAGCGTATTGGTTTCTGTAAAAAGTTGAAGCGCTGTTTCAAAATCCTGCATCACCAATTCATAACAACGTTTAACCGATTCCCTCGCCGGAAAATCAACGCCTATTTTCTGTGTCTTGGTGTTATAAACAATTCCTTTGTGCGATGCGTCTGCTGTGGAAGTATAATTTTGAGCATAATTACGCAGCAGCAGAAAATGAGAAAAGGCACGCATACTATAACATTCTGCTTTTATTTGTTGCTTCTGACCGTCGCTTGCATCCTCAACCGCATCCACGTTCTCAATTAATAAATTGCAGCCATTTATAATCTTATAACAATCGGCATAAGATGACTTAAACTCACTCTCATCTTTGTCGTCGGAAAAATTGTAACTATTTTCTATTCTCTTATAAATTGATGTAACCAAGCCTTTACTATTGTTCGATAAGTTTGGTGAAAAAGAAATATTACCGCCACAAGCATCGGCATAAACTGCATCCACCTCGTTCATCATATGTTGCGACAGCATGGTATAGTTGCCACTCATAGCCTCTCTGATACCTTTGTACGAGCCCAGTTGCTCACTGATAGAAATTTGTGTACCGGGTTCCTGCTCAAGAAATTCATCACAACTCCAAACAATAAAGAGTATTAATAGGCTATATGCTAGTTTCTTTCTCATCTTAAAAATTCATTTTAAGTCCTAACGTAAATGTTCTCGATTCGGGATAGGTATTCATAAATTCTCGAATCCCATTTTTCCCTCTTGGGCTTTTTTGTTTATAAAAATAAGCTACGTTCGATACATCGGCCATAATACTTAGGTTCTTAACAAAAATATTAGCCCGGTGAAAAGGTACTTTATAGGATAAACTAATATTGCTAATCTTTAGATGTGAGCTGTCGTAAATGTACTTACTCAAATTAGTAACCAAAGGGTTGTATTTTGATACGGCCGGTTGTAGCGCCAAATCGCCCGGGCCGCTCCAGTAATCGTACGCATTTATACTAAGGTTGCGACTGCCAATGAAATTATAATTAGATATCAGATTGTAATCCACCAATTTATCCCCACCATATTTAAACGAGCCCCTAACACTTAACGAAAGGTTTTTAAAACTGAGGGATGAATTAAAACCACCGTAAAAATCAGCTTGTGCATTGCCAATAGGTTGCCAGTCGGTGGCATTAAACAAATCATTTATCAATTCAGAGTCATAAATCTGTCCGTTTACCTCTACCAGATCACGACCGGTGGCCGGATCGATTCCAGCCCAGTTTAATCCCCAAATAGTTGAAGTACTGTAACCTTCTTTTATGGCTATGGCTTTGGATGCTGCCGAGTAATCATCACCAAATCCCCGTACCGAAGTAATTTTACTTTTCAGGGTAGCGATATTAAGATTTACATCCCATTTAAAATCAGTGCTTTTAATAATCTGTGTTCGTAAAGAAGCCTCCCAACCTTTATTGTACATATTGGAGCCATTAATTTGAATGCCCGCATAACCCGTTTCGTGAGGAATGTCGCGGCTGGATATCATATCTTCGATATTATCGTAGAAGTATTCAACCGTCAAATTTAATCGGGAGAGCATACTAATATCTATGCCAAAGTTGAATTTTTTATTGGTTTCCCAAGTTAATCGGGGATTTGGAGCATCGCTGGGAGTGGCATAGGCCACTTTATTATACCCTCCAAATTCCTTATACGAATAGAGCCCTTTAGATCTATAGGAGCCGATACGGGAGTTGCCGGTTGTACCATAGCTTATTCTCAACCTAAAAAAATCAAGCCACAACTGTTGTTTCAGGAATGATTCTTTGCTGACAATCCAGCTTAGGCCGGCACCTCCATTATAAGCTACATTGGTGTCATCCCCAAAAACCGAACTTTCGTCGCGGCGGAAGTTGGCCAGGAAAAAGTATTTCTTTTTCAAATCATAATTCAGTTGGGAAAATAACGATATCCTCGAATTATAATTAATGTCGGAATTATAGGTTTGCAACTTATACCTATCATCATCCACAGTTTTGGGATCGTCATCCTGAATAGCATCGCTGACAGGATGGATACGTTCCGGATTAACAAAACCTCTTCCCGAGGCATAGTCAAAATCTACCTTTTCTTCTGCCAATTCAATGCCGGCCATCACATCAAAGTAATGGTTGTCGTTTATCTGTTTTTTATAACTGGTCTGTGCCTGCCAGTTCCATCGTGTTGAGTTTCTATTATTTATCGTTCGTCGTCCCCACATTGGGTAATCTGCGCCATTTAGGATAAATCCGCCATTCAACTGACCGCTTTCGTTAGCACCGGAAAAATAACGGTCCTGTTCTTTATCTTTGTAGTCGATGCCGAGGAGTGTAGAAATAATCCAATCCTCCGAAATATTATAGGCCAAGTTCAGGCTGGTAATAAAGCCCTTTGTATCTGATTTATTAAGGTTTTGCTCAATGGCTGCAAAGGGATTCCCCAAACCGGATACACCAATATTGGTATAAGTGCCATCCTGGTTATAAATGGGTAAATTAGGTGCAAAGGCATAGCTATAATAAATATTAGGCGCATTCTTTTGCACAATACTGGGGCTAAACGATAGTTGAGCCTTAAGTCGTTGGGTTGTGAAGCCAAAGTTTGAACTTACGCGGTATTGATCGGAGCTGTTACCTTTTTGCGGCTCCTTAATGTGCAAATAATTTACCCCCACACGAAAGGTAAAGGCTTTGTGCCCACCACTGACACTCAAAGCATATTTGTTAAAAGCACCCGTTCCGTTTAATTCATCAAACCAACTGGTATTAACTCCATTGTAAGGGGTTGGGTTAGCACCCTGACTTGCCAAAAAAGCATTTAGCACTTCGCTGTATTGCTCCCCATTCATGTACTTTATTTGGTTGATGGCTTGAGAAATACCATGTTGCGTGGAGAAGTCAAATTTCGTTTTCCCAGCTTTCCCCTTTTTTGTAGTGATAAGGATTACACCATTGGCACCGTCGGCACCGTAAATACTCACGGCTGCTGCATCTTTCAATACATTTATCGATTCAATATCTTCGGGAGCCAATTGTCCCAAGGGATTGTTGAAGTTCTCAGCATTGGTACCACTCCCATCGAAAAAGGAATTGTCAATGGCCATTTCTTCGCTCATGATTACTCCATCGATAATGATCAGTGGCTGAGTGGAGGTTCCTAATAAGGAATTACTCACAGGAGTCAAGCTGCCTTGCCCACGAATATTGATTTTAACTGGTGACAAAGGACCCGAACCAGTTTCGATATTAACCCCTGCAATTTGGCCAACAAGCATTTTGTCTACGCTTTCAAAAGCTTGACCCACCTGAATATCTTTTGATTGAATAGTCTCGATACTACCAACTACCTCTTCCTTTAGTTTTTGCGTCCCATAAGATGAAGTGATTACTACTTGCTCCAGTTCATTAACGGATTCCTCCATAAATATTTCGAGGTAGGTTCTGTTACCCACGTTCACCGTTTGTGTTTCCATCCCGATAAAGGAGATAACCAACTCCAGGTTTCCTGCATGTTCTTCTTTAACGGCAAGTCCAAATTGACCCTCCAAATTGGAGACGGTTCCTAAACCCGTTGCTTTAACCACGATATTAACTCCTGGAAGTGGTGAGTTGTCAGCTTTGTCCAAAACCCTACCCGTAATCCTGACTTGTGCGGCAATGGATCCAAGGTTAATGACAAAGGCAAACAAAAGAACAGTGAGTTTGAATTGCATGGGTCGATTTATTATAAAAATGAAAAGAGAACAATCCGTGGAACGACGGATTGTTCCCCATGTTTTAATGATTACTTAATGGTGATTTTTTCAGTCAAAGTACTTGTACCATCCACAATTTGTAAGATATAAATCCCTACTCTGCTATAGTTTATTTGGTTATTTAAAACCTGACCGTTAGCAACACATTCACCGGCTAAATTATAAATGCAATAAGTGGCATTGGCCGATTCCAATCCATTGATATTTATTCTGCCCTTTGATGGATTTGGATAAACCTTCACAACTGAAACAATAGGTGCATCACCAATGGCAGTTGAGATAGTTGCAGGATCCAACATAAACAATTCGTTACCTGTTGTTTCGGTTCCAGTTGCATCTTCACCCTCGAAGTAAAGGATGCCATTTAGTTCAACAATTTCATCAATATCGATAATCGTTGAATTCAACTGTTCAATGGTTGTTCCATTTGTTCTGAATAGGTGACTTTTCTTATCTGCACCGTTATCCTGACCACTATAATATAAATAACCATCATATGCACAGTAATCAGAAGGGTTATGGTCAATATTGTCAACACTTGCTATATTACTGATATTGGTTGTCGTTCCTGCAGTTGGATTATACACATAAAGCTGATCCCCGTTGATGCCGTCATCTCCCTCTAAAAATATTTTTCCATCCCAGGCATATAGGTTGTCAACACCGCCTATGGTCGAAGCTGAGGGGATGGCTATGGTTCCGACTTCGGTACCGTCAGTTTCCCATAGGCCGCCAAGCGCTTCAAAATATACTTTGGTATCCAGATTGACCATGTTAGAAATACCTGAACTTTCAATTCTGTCGTTAGGGGTTTCGTTAGTTAAATCATCGGCGGCAATGTTCTTAACCAATGTGTATTCTTGGGTCGAGAAATCGTACTCGTAAAGTTCTGTACCAACCTCACTGCCCAGAATATTATCCTTGTCTTCATTATCGTTTCGCATATATAAAAGGGCCTTCCCATTGAGAATGGTAAAAACGCCACCCAGAACATTTTCGACAAGTCCGGTAGTTGCATTGGCCACCTTTTGAATTGCGGTTCCATTGAATTCGTATATGGCATTGCTTTCTGTTACTTTGATAAAGTATAACTTGCCATCATATTCCTTTGGCGAGAAGATTAAGGTTCCCAAGCCAAGATCAACTGTTCCGCTTTCGGTACCATCGGTCGAGTAGGCCACATTTCCACTTCCTGGATTAGCGGAGAAAAACAAAGTAGAATTGAAATTAAAGAAAAAGCTGGGAGAAGAACTGGAAGTACCGGTTCTTATATCTGCAACTAATTCCGTAATAGTGCCGTTTGTTCTCCACAATTCTTTACCGTGGTCAACAACATCGGCCGCATCATCGGCCGCAAAATAAACATAACCGTCAAAAACAAATAAGTTTGCGGGGAGAGAATTTCCTGTACCAGGGTTAATGTCCTTAACAAGGGCAATTTGAGCTTGAGCTCCTATGGCAATAAAAGCCAATACGAAAAAGTAGTAAAATTTTGTCATAATACATTATTTTAAAGATGATGTGATTACCGATAATAATTTTGAGGCAAAGATTATTTTCAATACTATTACGGGCGATCACAATTAATTAATAATATGCGTCAATAACATAATAAAGTTTGTAATGTTATTTAAAAGTATATGGATTATCCAGCTCTTCGGTAATACCATTTTCGTACTGGATAAATAGTTTCTCCTCTGTAATTTTGTCCACTATCTCTTGGGCTGTTGTTTTCTTCCGTACGAAAAATACCCGTAGTGTAGGTTCATCGTTAAAGTAAGTGACCATGCCTACTACATACGGGTTGGCTTTTCCTACATGATTGATCATATATTGCATCATTTGCTTGTTGCGGGGATAAGTGTCGAATGTCATTTCAAATGAAGCCAGCTCTTCATTTTTATAATCGCTTCGTTTATTAAATGTGCGTTTAAATGGCATAAACAAGCCTTTGCGAAGATCTATACCCGTGGTATATGATTTTAGTCGCTCTATAGCGGCCACGTCAAATTCAAGTTCCTGCTCAAACTCCATCCCTCCGCTTACCAGCTTTATACTTTCCGTCTCAATACTGGCTTTTAGTTTCTCTAAATCCATACCATAATCGCAATATATCTTTACACTTACAGGCTCCCCAAATGATGTTTCAAAAGCGTATATATCATTCCGTTTACGCATAATCTGATCCAAATAGAAAATATCCATCTGATCGAACAGATTATATACTTTTACCTCTATGATAGCCACTTTAGAACTATCTGCCGCATCCTTTATAAATACCCGAGTAGGTGTAAACAAGGATTTTTTTACTTCCTCAGATGAAATGGTCAAACTATCGTACCAAATTTTTACCGAATTTGTATTTACATAGGTGGCCGCACCAAGCACCCCTGGGACAGCCTTCATTTGATTAACAAAGGAGATACTGCTTCCATAGCACTTAACATTTTTAAGGCCTTCATACTCAAACAAACTAGCGTTTTCAACAGCCGCCTCATCGCCCCATTTCATATTTACAGTAGGTATTTCAAGTTTATTTCCCAGATAAATACCTCCCAATACCAACACACATAAAGCCGCAATAGGCATCCAGCGAAAATTGTTCTTATTGTTTATCAAAAGGGTATCTGAAACAGGACAAGCACCCAAGCAATCGCCGCACAAATTACAGTCGGCGTGGTTAACCACTTCCAGCGAAGCCACATCGATACCTTGAGGGCATTCCTTGGAACACAAACCACAATCGATACAGGAATTCGTATTTCGTGTGATTTTTAGCATTTGAATGCTTTTTGATTTTTCGGGCAGTAGCACCTCGAAGAAATAACCCGCAACAAACAATGTGATTAATAGATATATCCAGCTAACTTCGATATCAAGCGCATATATTATCGCATAACCGATAACCAGTGTAAGTACAATATATATGTGTTTGAACAGGTTTGAAAAAGCTCCCAATGGGCATACATAGCGACACCAAAACATAGGAACAATAGTGGAGCCAATAGCAAGAATCAAAATAGCGCTTACGGCCATCCACGGAATCACGTCTTCGCCAAACCTACTTGCTGCAGCATAGAAGGGATCGTAGGTTTTGCAAAACAGCTCGTTGGATGCCAATGTAAAGTAAAACGTGATGCCCAGCAAAACATACTTCAAGACACGTAATAGCTTATCCGTCGTTGGGGGAATAGTAGTTTGTATCTTGATTTTACGCCCTAGCTTCCCAAACCATTCCGATGTTGTACCCAACGGACATAGATAACTGCAAAACAGCTTGCTAAAGAGCAACACGCCTATTAATAGGACAACCCCAAGTACCAATTGCATTCCTGCCATGGAACAGGCCAGTGCTCCATTGTCTAAAAATGTAAATACAGATTGTATTCCACCCAAAGGGCAATAAGCTTCGAAATCAACAAATAACTGAGGGTTAAAAAGCACCCTGATAAACCAATATACGATAACTGCTAAAAGCGCTAATTGAATAATGGTACGAACACCATTCCTTTTTATAAACCTTGACATCAATTCTATATTTGTTAATTGATTTAGTAATGAACAATCCAAAAGTATAAACCACTATTAACAAATCGGTACCACAACAATTTTTGACACCTAAAAAACAGGTGCCATATTTTTTTGGTACGCGCTACCGGTTGTATTACAGGACAATAGAAATTAACGAGACGATTTGGTATAAGCTATCGAAATTAGGAGTGAAAGGGGGCTGATTAATCTCTTCCTTGTTGTGCCCGATAATCGGAGGGGGTTATTCCGGTATGGTTTTTAAAAATTCTGTTGTAACTGGTTTTTGATGCAAAACCACAGTCCATGGCCAATGAGAATATGGTGAACCTATCATTGCTCTCGTCATCCAATTTTCGTTTCAAGGTTTCTACACGGTACTTGTTCATGTATTCACAATAATAAATATTGGCTTTTTGTATAATAATCTGTGAGATTTCATTTTGCGAAATATTCACCTCCTCCGATAAAGCGCGTATGGTATATTGCCCGGTTAAATAGGGTTGTTGCGATTTGACAAAGTCTTCGATGGCTTCAAATTTCCCATCGATATTTTCAATATCTAGTTCGTTTTCACCTTGCTTAAAGGTTGCTGGCGACTTTTTAGTGCCTACCTGTGAATCATCCAATGGAATACTTACTCCGGCTTTAGGTGCTACAAATAAATATCCATAGCTATTCCCCATATACAGGAAAATCATAATAAAAAAGGAAACCAGGATATTTACAACCAGAATATCATTGCCCAAAAATCCAAACCCAAGCCAATAAATGACTTTATATATTACCGACATGGAAAATAAAACAAAGACTCCGATAGTAATATTATTAATCCATGTTATTCTGATATGGTTAATACAATTTATCTTGCTATAACCCATCTTTTTGGAATTGACATAATACCATCCAGCAAACAAATAAGCCCCCAAAATAAAAAATTTAAGGAAGGACAATAGGTTAACATAGCGATTGTCGTCATGAAGGCAACCTGTGCCATAACAATCCATCACCCCAAGTACTTCATTGAAATACCATTTCAAACTAAACAAAAAGACGAAAGGTAGGATATTTAAAAGATGAATCCTTTTTAGAGTAAAAGCTTTATCCACAAAACTTCGAACATAGAAATAGAAAAAAACACCATGCAAAACGTGTGTATCGCACAATATGGAAAAAAGCAATAAATATCTTGAGAATAAACCAATGGAATGTAAAAAGAAACCGAGCTCGGTTACAGCGAGAAGAATAATCCAGGCCACAAAAAATTTTTCCGATAAAGCCTTCTTAGGTTTAACTATCAGAGAAAACGAAAAAAATAAAATCAGCGCTAGACAAACTATGTAAATATATGACATATGAATTTAATCTCCCTCTGACTCCAAAGATAATTATCTATGCCATAAAAATGGTATATCAAAGTATCTATTTAAATATTCAATAGTCTTGTTGATGTATATGTTCCTGTTTTTTTCCTGTTCAGAACGACAGGAAAGAGAAAAAACACCTATAAGAAATTTTATAGATAAAACTTTAACAACTAACGCTTCTGAAGCAACTGCAATAGAATTTATGGATATAGACAAGATATATTTTAAGGACAGCACAGCTAAAGCTATTCTTATAGATGTTTATTTTGAGTTTAACGATTACTTAAGTGAAAATTTAGTTTCCGAATATACCATTGTTACTTTTGAAGAATCATTAAAGATACAAAATATTAAAAAGTTTGACCTTAAAATGAAAAATTATGATGGGGTTAATTGGGTCATTATCAAAAAATTAAGTATTCCAACAGTCGTAAACGATAATAGAATCGTGTCTTTTCATCCAAAATTACAAATGGGAAGAGATAATGTATTTACACCTTGGTTTATTAATGAGCCTTTTAATAACACCTTATTTGAATAATATAATATCTATGGTATTTACAAAACATATTAATTCGATATACACGTTGTAACTTCAGTAATCGAAAAAAAGAACCAATTGGACTAAAGGGAGATTCCAAGGATAATGAACATCCAAAATTGTGACTGCCAGCATCAACAATCATATATAGCCAATCCTCAAGTGCATCGAGCCAACAGCAAAAAAATAAAAAAAACGTAACCTTCTCTCTAGTGCTCCGTATCATGCATTAAAGAGTAAATTTTTTTTCATAGATTAAGGTTTAGGTTTAGGTTAATTTGATGAAGAGTCGCTCCACCCGGAGCGGCTCTTTTTTTTGTTACAACGAAGCCACCAATTCTTTAATCACCATGGTCATAATAGGTTCGGCTTTAGCGGCTACTTGTTGCACTTCTTCGTGCGATATTTCTACTATCTCACCCGGAACGCCCGAATCCGTTACGATGGAAACACCAAAACAGGTCATATCCATGTGTCGAGCCACAATAACTTCGGGCACGGTGGACATACCCACCACATCAGCACCTAAAATACGGAACATCTTATACTCGGCAGGTGTTTCGAAGGTAGGGCCAGAGGTGCCCACATAAACACCACGCTTAAGTGTAATGTTATTCTTTTTAGCTATTTCAAAAGCTTTGGCAATTAGTTTTTTAGAGTAGGGCTGGCTCATGTCGGGGAAGCGTGGCCCCAGTTCATCATAGTTTTTGCCCATCAAGGGATTGGCGCCAAACATATTTATCTGGTCTTCAATTACCATGATGTCACCCACCACAAAATCCGGATTTAGTCCTCCGCTGGCATTGCTAACCAACAGGGTATTTATCCCCATCATTTTCATCACCCGCACCGGAAAGGTAACCTGTTTCATATCATAGCCTTCATAAAAATGGAAACGCCCTTGCATGGCCACTACTTGTTTTCCGCCCAATGTTCCGAAAATAAGCCTGCCTTGATGTCCTTCGACTGTAGATACCGGGAAATTTGGGATGGCATCATAACTCAAGGTGCTTTTAATGTCTATCTCGCCCACTAAACCGCCCAAGCCGGTGCCTAATATAATACCAATGGTGGCTTCTGTTTTGGATTGCTCCAAAATAAAATCAGCTGTTTCATTTATCTTGCTCAACATAGCTTTTTATTTTTTTTATGAATTCCTGTTGCTTATCGTTTAATATTTCAATCTGGATGGGAATATAATAAATATACTCCGCCAACGCTGAGTCACGTTCAATTATATGCTTTAATCTCACTGCGTCCTTTTCGGTGGTTACAATAAATTTAGCTTTGCCTTGTAGTTGGTTAAATCGATGGCCAATTTGCACTATATCTTTTGCACTAAATTGATAATGATCGGGATAGCGCAGGCATTGCACATGGTTGGCCATATTGGCAACATGCTGTTCAAAAGCAGCCGGGTTGGCAATGCCGGTAACAAGCAATATGTTTGCTTCGGTCAAATTTATTTCGCTTTGCTCCCCATCAAATAGCAAACGGGGTTTTTGGTAGGCTATGGTAGAAAAATAGATCTCTTGATGAGGGAGTGGCTTTATCTTACGGATAAAATGGCTTTGCTTATCTACACTTAGTTGCTTTGGACACTTGCTGAATAAAATAATGTCGGCTCTTTTTTTACCACTCATTGGCTCACGCAGTTCGCCAGCAGGAAGCATCAAATCTCTCCACAAGGGTCGATTATAATCCACCACCAAAATGCTCAAACCCGGCGTTACATAGCGGTGCTGGTAGGCATCGTCCATAACAATAACATCAGGCTTTTTATACATTGCCAATAGGGCATTTACGCCGAGCACCCTCCTTTCGGAAACCGCCACGGTGATATCGGCAAACTTATCGAGTATCTGCTTGGGTTCGTCGCCAATTTCAGCTGCCGTTGATTGGGCATTGGCCAACACAAGCCCTTTGGTAAGCCGTTTATAGCCCCGACTCAGCAGTGCCAGTTGATAATCCTCTTTGAGCATTTTAATAATAAACTCGGTGAGCGGGGTTTTGCCCGTTCCTCCCACGGTAATGTTCCCCACCGAAATAATAGGTAACGAAAAAGTTTCCGATGTTAATATTCCTATGTTAAACATGCAGTTTCGTGCACGAACAATCAATCCATACAACAAAGCTATTGGATAAAGTAAAAACCGTATGTATTTTATCGTTTTCATGGCTGTAAAAAAAGGCCGTCTTTTAAAGAACAGCCTTTTCAATAACTAAAGTTTAAAGATAGACAAACTTTAATTTATCTGCAATTCGTAGGGTAATCGAGCCTGAATGGGATCAACTTCTCTTATTCTGTTAAGTTGTTCAATCTGCTCATAACCAGCACCTAGGAAAGAACCCATCATGTAGGATTTGGCTTCGCTTTTTATGCTTTTGAACATCTCTTCAATGGGCGAAAGTTGCTCGGGTAATTCCTTAATGCCATACTTTTCGAGACCGGCTTTTTCTTTGGCAATTTGTATGGCTTTTTCCAATCCACCCATCACATCAACCAGGTTACGTTCAATGGCATTTTCGCCGCTCCAAACCCTTCCCTGACCTATTTCATCAATAGACTGCTTGGTCATGTTTCGACCATCGGCACATCTACCAATAAACACATCATAAAATCTCTCAACATATCCTTGAAACAAGGCTCCTTCGTCCTCACTGAGCGGACGGGAGATGGAAGGCATGTCGGCAAATTTGTTGGTTTTAACACCATCAAAAGTAAATCCATATTTATTGGCTAAAGGCTGAATATTTGGCATCATACCAAATACGCCTATCGAGCCGGTGAGTGTAACAGGGTTAGCTACAATGGTATCGGCTACGCAGGCAATGTAATAACCACCGGAGGCAGCCAAATCGCCCATGGAAACAATGACCGGTTTAACTTCCTTGCAAAGCTGCACTTCGCGCCAAATGATATCGGAGCCTGAGCCTGAACCGCCGGGAGAGTTTATCCGGAGTACCACCGCCTTGATATTCTTGTCGTTACGGGCATCGCGAATGGTTTTACTCAGTTCTTCGGATTTGATGCCATCTTCATCCATACCATCAATATCGCCCTCGGCATATATAACGGCAATTTTATCTTTTATCAAACCTTTGTTTCCATCCGATACATATACCGACTTGTAATCGGCAAGATTCACTTGCCTGATATCCTTGTCTTCTTCGGTATTGGTAAGCGCTTTCAGTTCGGCTATTACCTCGTCTTTGTATTTTAGTCCATCCAAAATTTTACCTTCTACAAAGACATCGTTGCTTAAAAACATACCGCCATTGTTGGCTAAATCGTTAATTTCGGTAGCAGATATTCCTCTGGTTTGAGATATGCCGGTAACAATATGATTCCAAATAGAATTAACATAGGTTATGGTCTGCTCTTTGGATGGGTCGCTCATGTGGTCGAGGATAAAAGGTTCAACGGCCGATTTAAATTTGCCATGTTTAAATATTTGCATCTCTACACCCAATTTTTCTAAAGCACCTTTAAAAAAGGTACGCTCCGAGCTTAAACCTTTAAAGTCTATCATGCCGTGTGGAGGCAAATATACTTTTGTGGCAGCAGAAGCCAAATAATATCCTTTTTGCGAATACATGGGCGCATAGGCATAAATAAATTTGCCTGAATCTTTAAAGCTAACCAGCGCCTCCCTTATTTCGTTTAATGTCGCATATCCAGTCATTGGATTGCTACACTCTAGGTAGATACCCAAAATGTTTTCATCGCGTTGGGCTTTTTTTATGTTAGCCAGTACATCGTTGAGCCCCAATTGCGATTCGCCAAAGGGTGTTTCGCCAAGCAAATCGGCCAGCGGGTCGTCCACGCCTCTATCTTTGATAACCTTATCTAAGTTGATGGTTAAAAGGGTGTCTTCCTTAACTTCAACATTCTTTTCGCCCGATGCAACCATGGATGCTATCACGCCAAAAAATATTAGCACGATTAAAATGGCTGTTACAATGGAGCCTACAACCGTAAGAAGTAATGATTTAAAAAATTTTGCCATAATTATGAATTATTTATGAAGATTGTATTTTACAAACAAATATATTAAAACAATTGTTATCGTTACCTTTGTGGCAAAATAATTTGAAAGAATAAAAAATGAACAGCGTTATTTTACTTATTGGTGGCAACGAAGGCAACAGAACGGAAAACATCCACGCAGCCAAAACGTTGATAGGTGATAGGATAGGTAAAATAATTGAGTTTTCAAGTTGCTACGAAAGCGAACCATGGGGTTTTGCGCACCAACAGAACTTTTTAAATCAGGTCGTAGAGGTGTCGACTACCTTATTGGCTTTGGACATCTTAAACCTGGCAAAACAAATAGAAAAAGAATTGGGTCGTAAGCCCAAAACCCCAGCTGGTTACGAAGGCAGAACGATGGACATTGACATTCTGTTTTTTAATGATGAAATTATAGAACTCCCCCAGCTAACAGTTCCCCATCCAAAAATTCAGGAGCGTAGATTCACTTTGCATCCTTTGGCAGAGCGATGGAGCCAATTGGTTCATCCGGTATTGGGAAAAATGATGGCGGAATTGCTGGATGAATGTGATGATGCTGGGTGGGTAGAGAAAGCCCCCTACCTGTCTACCGATAGGTAGAAATCCCCCGAATGGGGGACTTTATGACCAGCATCGGGTTTTGAAGGAGGGGTGGGTAACTTTTAAATACCATCAATACATTCTTGTCTTACTCGATTCATCTACATTTAAATTGTAATACGAAGCCTGAGGTAGTCGCACGTTTGAACCATCCGTAATATTTCCTTCTAAAACTTTTAGCTTGGTTTTAAAATTTGGCTCAAAGTAAGAGTTTCGAGTATTCAAGGTCACTTTTTGTGCGGTTAAATCCCATCCGTCGAATCTGGAAGACTCACTGAGTGAAATTTCTATCTCGTCAATGCTCACAGCGTTGAACGTAACTTTCGAATTTAGAACATCAATGAAAAGAGATTTTTGATGAAATTCAATAAAAGTCACATCACAATGCTTACCTGATATCGATACAAGATTATTTACTTTCAATTGTATATGGCGCAATAAATTTGTTCGAGTAGATAGGATAAACAGAGTGTCATTGTTTATCCTAAATTCAGGTTTTATCTGCACCGAATCTGGATTCGAATGGTAACTAAGTTGGTTAATTCCATCAGTTCTGATGATAACATTACAGTCATTATGGACAACAATATGACTATATGATTCCAAGGTTATCGCCTCCTCTTTAAATGTAGGATAGTTTTTACTCCTATCGTTATAGATAAATCCCATTATCATAAATCCTGCGAGAAACAGTCCGATAATAGAAAAGAAGGATATAAATATGATTCTACTTGTTTTCATTTTCTTCGAGTTTTGTAATTAATGTTTTAACATCAGATTTAGTAATTTTAAGGAGCTCGATCTGATCGATCAAATCGGGAAGCGTAAACTCGAAAAACTCCTGACGGCGTACAGCTAGTATGCGTAGTGGTGCATCTTCGGCCACAAAAAAGCCTATACCACGTTTGTTGCTTATGATTTCCTCGCGTTGCAGCTCGGTATAAGTGCGCATTACGGTGTTGTGGTTCACCCCTATGTTGGCAGCTTGTTCGCGTACCGAGGGTACTTTATCACCCACGCTGTATTCCCCCAACAAAATGCGGTCGCACAAATTATCAGCTATCTGCTGAAAGATTCCTTTTGAGTTTTTAAATTCCATCACGACACTTCCTTTTCTTTTAATTTAAAAAATCCATAGGCCAGGGCTGTAGAAGCGGATATGCTCAATATCCAATAAAGCCAAATAAGACCAGTATCATCCGAATCTATAAGTTTTTGGACTACATATCCCATTCCATTTTGTATTTTGAAGATTTCGAAAGCGAGATAGAAATAACTAAAACCTATTAAAATAATTGCACCCACAAAAATTAGCGTTTTGACCAGTGGATACTTTTTAAATACGGAGGCACCCACAAAAACTAAAGAGCTGGTAAATAAATAGATATATGCAGCCACTTTAAAAAGAAATTTGTCCGCAGGATTAAATATAGGGACAAAACTAAAGCTCACATAAATATGATTGGGCTTAATGAATTGAGCTACAGTTAATGCAGGGATAGATATGAAATAAAATAGAATAGGGAAAAGGGCGGTATATAAAATTACCTTACTTGTATATTCGTAAATAAACTTTTCTTGAACCGATACTGGCAACATCAATGTGTTAAGGGAGGATTCCTTCTTTCGTAAAAAGCCAAATGAGTTACCTATGAATAATAGGCCGCCAATAGCTGCACTAATTAAAAACAGTGGGATCCAATGATGCTGTTGCCAATGGCGAGTAGTAAGCATAAAGAACAGTAGAAGCAAAAAGAGGGCTACCGAAGCACCACCAATAGTGAGCAATATGGATTTCCGATTCATGCTTACTTGATAACGGGCGTAGCGAATAAAACGTGAGAAATTAAATATCTGATTCATTGGTTTGTAGGTTGATGCCGCTAGTGATGGCGTTAAATAATAGTTCAATGTCGAGGGGAGTTTCAATTCCGTTTTTATGTTTGATAACGCGATGGCCTCCCGGGGCAGACTCGTGATACAGATAATTGTTGCTGCGAATATCTGAAACCGTTTGAAAAGCGAAATTCTCTATCACATCAAAAACACTGCTGTTAAAAACAATACGGCCTTTATCCACCAGTAAAATTCTATCAATCAGGTTCTCCACATCCTTCACCTGGTGGGTGGATATGATCACCATCTGCTCGTCGGTCAATGCGCCGGCCATCACTTTGCGAAAAAGCGATTTTGAAGGGATATCCAAACCATTAGTTGGCTCGTCCAGAAGCAACAGTTTACAGTTGGTGGATAAAGCAAAAGCTATCAAAAATTTCTTTTTCTGTCCATACGACATTTTACTCAGGTTCTTGGAACTGTCTAGCTCAAAATCGCTTAGGATTTTGTCCATCTTGGCATAATCAAAAGTTGGATAAAAAGGAGCAGTTGCTTTTACAAAAGCCGAAATAGTAACCGAAGGTGTAGAAAATTCCTCGGGCACAAAATAAACATGCTCTAAGTACGATGGTTTGCGTTGGAAAGGAACATGATTCATAACGGTCATGCTTCCCTGTTGAGCTTGCAACAGCCCGGCCACCAATTTTAACAAAGTAGATTTGCCAGCACCATTTTTACCGAGCAAACCAATAATGCTCCCTTGGTTAACTTGTAGGTTCAGCTCCTTAAACAAAGGGAACTTGGCGCCATAGCCAAAGCTAAGGTTTGTAATGTTTATCATAGAATTTAGTGTTGAATAAAGAATAGGCCTACCACATAACTACTGTACTATTGTAATGGTACAGTGCAAATATAGGATTGTTTTTAGAATAAACAAACGTTTGTTAAAAAAAAAAAGATGGAAGCTGGAGGTAGTAGATAGGTCTTTGCTATGGGTTATTTTAATTAAACGATGGATCCTCAGGGAAACCTGACCATGTTTTATACACATCGCCCAGACTTTCCATACTTTTTTTCCAAATATCATCTACGTTATTACTCATAATCATGCTGTCGTCAATCTCAGTAACAATCCAGGAATTTTCATCACTTTCGCCTTCTAATTGGCTTGGCGACCAACCTGAATAACCGGCAAAAAATTTGACCTGCTCAAAGTTAGCCTCATGGTTGTTTAACAATGATTTAAGTACTTCAAAATCGCCGCCCCACCAAATAGTATCGGTAATTCTGGCCGAACCTGGCACTTTATCGCCCAAGGTGTGTATAAAATGCAAGGTATCGGAGGCAACGGGTCCGCCGATATGCAATTCACCCTTAAACGACAAAAGCTCTTCAATAACTTCATCCGGATACAAATTGTTTGTTTTATTCAGAACGAAGCCCACAGCCCCTTGTGCACCATACTCTGTAAGTAATATAATGGATCGGCCAAAATAAGGACCTCTTAAAAATGGATCAGCAATGAGTATCCTTCCCTTGGCTGGCGCTAGCTTTGGCAAACTGGCTTTAAATATATTAAAATCTAATTTTCCCATATTTTGGATTTACATAGGGTTAAAATAACAATTTATTGTATTTATTAAAAATTATTTCTGATTTTTACTGTTTTAAACTCTATAATTCTTGAATTGATAGTTAACCTATTAAGCGGCACAATCCAGAAAACAACTTATGCTGAAGTTTAAAGCTATACTCATTATAATTTTCACGTTTGCCTTTACCAACCTTTGGGCACAAACCTATCCTGTTGAGGTAAGCAGTCCCCATATATTGGTTTCATCTGTTAAAACGGAAATCGACCTAACATTCAGTTCCTTACCCGACTCCTTGTACAAGCATGTATCTGTGTTGATTGGCGACGAACCACAGCGTTTATCTTGGTCGGAAAATACCGCTACATTTTCAAACCGCTTTGAAAGCGAGCAAGAGATGAAAGTTTTACTGCACAATGAGGTGATATATAAAAATCGCATGAATCCAATTCCTTTGTGGTTTTCCGTATTGCCCCCACTCATTGCCATATTGATGGCTTTACTTACCAAAGAGGTTTTTTCATCTTTGTTTATGGGTTTGTTTGTGGGTGCCACCATTATTTGGAAATATAAGGGATTTTCGTTTTTCATGAGCTTGTTTAAAGGGCTGTTTAGTGTGGTGGACACTTATGCCTTGTCGGCTTTGTTGGACAAGGATCATCTCTCCATTATTATTTTCTCGATGTTGATTGGCGGAATGGTAGCTCTGATTACCTTGAATGGCGGCATGAAAGGAGTGGTGGCTATTTTATCGAGGTATGCCCGTAGTCCGCGTTCGGGGCAGTTTATCACTTGGTTAATGGGACTTCTGATATTTTTTGATGATTATGCCAATACGCTGGTGGTTGGAAATACGATGCGACCGGTAACAGACAAGTTGAGGATATCGCGCGAAAAACTGGCCTATATTGTTGATTCTACTTCGGCACCCATAGCGGCCATAGCCTTTATTACTACATGGATAGGTGCTGAGTTAAGTTACATAAGTGATGGCATAAACAAGTTGGGTCTCGACAAATCTGCCTATCAGGTCTTCCTCAGCTCTTTACAATATTCTTTTTATCCTATTTTCACTTTGGGCTTTGTGCTGATGCTAATACTCAAAAGGCGCGATTTTGGCCCGATGCTAAAAGCTGAGAGGAGAGCCAGAACAGAAGATATTGAAGAAGAAAATAGCACACAAACACATTTACCTCAAATAGTTAAAGAAATTGAGGTAGGAGGCGATGTGGTAGGAAGATGGTACAATGCCTTTATCCCAGTTATGGTTGTAATATTGGGCACTATGGCCGGCCTCGCTTACACGGGTTTTGATGCTGATGTTTGGAATAATCCTACTTTACAGATAAGTACTAAGTTATCGGTTATTGTAGGTAATGCCGATTCGTTTAAAGCATTGCTTTGGTCGTCGCTGGGCGGAGTTTTGGTGGCATTGATGCTCACAACAGTACAAAAGGTGCTTAGTTTAAAGGATGCCATCGAGGGGTTGGTCAACGGTTTTAAAACCATGTTTAATGCTGTACTTATACTGGTATTGGCGTGGGGCATAGCGCGTATAACTCAGGATATGCACACGGCAGCATTTATTACCGAAGTGATGCGACACATAAAAATGAGTCCACAATGGATCCCTGCTCTGGCTTTCGTTTTCTCAGCCATGATAGCGTTTAGCACTGGATCATCCTGGGGTACAATGGCCATTATTTATCCATTGATACTACCGGCATCTTGGCATATTTCGATGGAAGCAGGAATGGATTCAGCAAGTGCCTTACCAATATTTTACAACGTGGTTTCCACTGTGTTGGCCGGCTCTGTGTTGGGAGACCATATTTCGCCCATTTCCGACACTACTATTTTAAGTTCGCTGGCCAGCCGATGTAATCATATGGCACATGTGCGTACCCAGTTGCCCTATGCTTTATTGGTTGGAGGCGTTGCCCTATGCGCAGGAACAATACCAGCTGCATTTGGGGTGCCTGCATGGCTGTTGATGATCATGGGTTTTCTGGTGTTGTATGTACTTATTAATAAATTAGGAAAGAAAGTGGATGCTTAGTGCTTGGTAGAAAAAAAACATTGGTAACTATTCAGCTTTTGTGAAATAAGAAAGTTTGTTGCAACCCCTATTGCCGTTGGTTTCAACTAACGGAATAGTGACTTTTCTCATGGCTTTAGCCACATTTAGCGTATTTGATTTATTTTTTTTAAAAAATGTGCCTAAAGCCAACAGTAGCTGTACATTCATAACCGTTGACTAAAGCCAACGGCAATATTAGTAGCCATTAACAACAAAAAAATCCGGTACAGAAACTTGTGCCGGATTTTTTATCATCAATTAAAATCAATTTATTGAATTGATTTGCTTGTAATAATTCAAGTTTACACTTCTACAATTTCCTTTTCGTAGTCGGCCAATAATTGTCCTTGCACCTCATGAGGTACAATTTCGTATTGGGCAAATTTTTGGGTAAACATGGCTCTACCTCCAGTAATTGAGCTCAGCGATGTTGAATATTTGTTCAACTCCTTTAATGGCACCTTGGCTTTAATTACCTCAAAGCCTCTTTCGCTGCTCATGCCTTCAATTATCGCCCGGCGTCCTTGCAAATCGCCCATCACGTCACCCATTCTATCCGAAGGAACTTTAACCTCTAAATTATAGACGGGCTCCAGAATTTTTGGCGCAGCATTTTTAAAAGCATCGCTAAAAGCATGACGACCGGCCAGTCTAAACGAAATCTCGTTACTATCTACCGCATGCATTTTACCATCGTACACACAAACCCTAATGTCGCGGGCATAGGAACCTGTCAAAGGACC
>JAGXIP010000165.1 GCA_024635585.1 Saccharicrinis sp.
GATCTAAACTTACTAAATCATCATCGGGTCCCTCCATGGTATAATCGATTTCTCGGTATTGTGCATCTCCAAAAATATTAAGCTGAGGACTTAACTGATAATTTACTTTGGCATACACGTTATAATCTTTTTTAACACCATTATTGCGATACCACTCATCCTCTTGTTCCGAAACAGCGGCATAACGTGCCCAAACAACCATTCCGTAGTGGTCGCCATCGTGCTTGTTCCATCCTCCACCAAAGTTCATTTGCAGGTTTTCGTAGTTATAGTTTAACGATGCCGTGAAACCATAAAAATCACTCTCCAACCATTTCTGACGGATCATATCCGTTTTACTGATGGTGTCGACCAGTTGACGAATCTCAGGTTGCCACCCATAATCTTCAAACTTTTCATTTTCTTTGTATTGCTCATAAAACCCCCCGCCATCGGTGTAATGCAAAGCGGTGTTCGCCAGCCATTTACTGCTAAGGTTTTGGCTGTAAAATAACTGGTAATGAGTTTGTATATAGTTATCCGTTTGGTTTTCATGATAACGCGAATTACCGTTCTCGTCAGTGTACTGCCCAGCGGGGTTGAAGGTGCGATCTGTTTTTAGCTTATCTTCATCAATGCCCCACCAACTAATGCCCGTACGTTGTTTTCCATGGATAATATTGGCTTTTAAAAAGCTATTTTCCAAGTGCATGGTTCCGCTTAAATACAAAGATTGATGATCGGAAAAAGCGTAATCCACATAGCCATCCGACTGTAGATCGCTATATCTTACGTCGAACGAAAATTTATCCTTTAAAAGACCAGTGCTGGCATTTATGGAATTTTTGAAGGTGTTAAAAGAACCAGCCGTAGAGCTTATTTCGGTAAAAGGTTGGGCATGATAGCCCGTGGTGTTAAAGTTTATGCTAGCACCAAAAGCAGCTCCTCCGTTTGTTGAAGTACCCACGCCGCGCTGTACCTGCACCTCATCCACCGACGAAGAAAAGTCGGGCATGTTAACCCAATAAACGCCCTGGCTCTCGGAATCGTTCAACGGAATACCATTAACCGTAATGTTGATTCTTGTAGGATCCGTGCCCCTTATCCTAAAGCTACTGTTACCAACCCCAATACCCGATTCGGTTGAGTAAACAACTGAGGGCGTCATGCTAAGCAACAATGGCATGTCGTCGGCTGCATTCATCATTTTCAGTTCCTCTTTTGTAATGTTGGTTTTGGCTACCGGTGTTTTATCCCCTGCCTTAATAGAGGTAACAATCACTTCGCCGGTGAGGAGCGATTTTTCAATAAGTACAATCTGCAGTTTCACATCTCGCTCAACCGTAATTGGGCTGCTTTTTTTGTTATATCCCAAAAACGAAACATTGAGTTCGTAATTGTTGGGTTTGATGTTATGGATAATAAAATGTCCATTTAGATCAGTTACTGTGCCCTTACTACCCGAATCTAAAAGTATGGTGGCACCAATTAAAGGATTGTTTTGCGCATCGGTTACTTGTCCGCTTACGCTATATTGCGCCCAGGCAAATTGGAGGGAGGCAATACACATTAAAATTGAAAAGAAAATTTTTTTCATTATTACAGTTTTAAATAAATAAATACTGCAATGAGGAAAGTTGGAGATAGCTCTTTCCCTTGGCAGCATTACCTGCCCAGGTTCGAAGGGTATAATCTCAGCCCAAACTTGTGGGCACCCCATTGTAGAAAACGTTGGCAAATTTAAGACCTTTATGTCTTATTTGCAAGCCTTATTAAAAATTGTACAAAAAAATAGCTGCTGCAAAAAATGTATTTTTGCAACAGCCATTGAATGATGAAGTTGGTCGGGGTGAAACAGGAAAGTGAACCTATCTTTATTAAAGAATTACCGTCTGTTTGTATCGCCGTTATTTGCTCACCTTTAAAACTTCGCTCACCAAAGTCTCAAATTCAGCTTTCGGACGAGCACCCATAACCGCTTGTGGCTCACCATTTACTGGGATAAAAACAAGGGTGGGCAAACTTCGAATGCCGAATATGGCTGCCAATTCTTTTTCTTTTTCGGTATCTACTTTAAATACCTGAATTTTGCCGTTGTATTCCTTCTGCAACTGCTCTAAAATAGGAGCTATCTGCCTGCAAGGTCCACACCAATCGGCATAAAAATCCAAAATGGCTGGCACTTTTCCATTGTATGCCCATTCTTTATTTTTTTCGTAATCAAATACCATCTCCTTAAAAGAGTCCTGATTTAAGTGGATTACTTCATTTTTTCCGATGTTCTGTTCTGATGATTTGGCTTCAGTTTTATTAGCGCACGAAACATTGGCGAAAATAAAAACAGATAACAACGTGGTTAAAATGTATGCTTTCATAATTACAATTATTTAAATGAATGCAGGAAAACCGATTATAATACAAGTTGTAAAACCGATTCTCCTGCATGTACTTTATGCCTCATTTTGTGTAAAAAACGGAACTGCCACTTAATCTAAACTCACTTTTAAAACATCTTCAAATGCTTTTTTTAGCGAATCTTTGGGCAATGCACCTTGCGCCATCTGCGGCTGACCCTCGCTGGGCACAAATAGTAAGGATGGAATGCTTTGTATACCAAACATCCCGGCCAATTCTTTTTCGGCTTCGGTATCTACCTTGTAAATATCAATTTTGCCGTCATAATCTTTCGACAACTCTTCTAAAACGGGGGCAATTGTTTTACATGGCCCACACCAGTCGGCATAAAAATCGATTAAACAGGGTTTGTTTCCTGCAAATTTCCAGTCTTTATTTTCCTCAAAATCAAATACTTTTTGCTTGAATGTTTCTTTTGTCAAATGCTCTAACATGATTATTTACTTTAAATGAATATTAGGGTTTAATTTAAGATATTAATATATCTAATATTGTCGATATATCAATGTCAATATTTGTGCCATAATTAAATTTGCTTATTACGGATGCTTTTCTGCATTGCGATAAAATCTATTTTTTAGGTAAACAATACAGTTGTAAAGATGTTTGAAAGTTTATGAACCCTAGCAATAGCAAGGCGCAGGAAACGTATCGTGGATTTATTTAGTTACGAAGTGTTGCAAGCTTAAGTACATTTTAGGGTAGTTTAATAATTGTATAATCCAGCAAATAAATTGTAATTTTGTCACCCTTAAAATAAAACCAAGATTATTAAACAAAAATGCGGCATAACTCCGCTACACGTAAAGTTGAGCAGTTTAATCCGAAATATAATTGGCTGCATTCGCTTATAAATAGCCATTAATCAGTAAAAATGACAGAAACGATATTACAGGAAAAATTAGGAGGTACTGTGTTTAATGCCCTTAGGCATGTGGCAGATATAAATAAGATAGAAACCTATGTAATTGGTGGCTATGTGAGAGACCTGATATTAGGAATACCGTCGAAGGATATTGATATTGTAGTGCGGGGTAGCGGAATTGAAATGGCTGAAAGTGTGGCAGCTCGGTTGGGAAACCCCAAAGTGTCTGTTTTTAAGAACTTTGGAACTGCCATGTTTAAATTTAGAGATGTGGAAATTGAATTTGTGGGGGCTCGTAAAGAATCATATCAAAGAGATTCGCGTAAACCCATTGTGGAGGACGGGACTATTAATGACGACCAGAATCGTAGAGATTTCACCATCAACGCCCTTGCCTTATCATTAAACAAAGATACTTTTGGAAAATTAGTTGACCCTTTTGGCGGCGAAGAGGATTTGAAGAATGGCATCATACGCACGCCTTTAGAGCCTGATATTACTTTCTCCGACGATCCTTTGCGCATGCTTAGAGCCATACGTTTTGCTGCACGCTTTAATTTTAAAATAGACGACGCAACTTTTGAAGGGATAAAAACCAACAAGGATCGCATTCATATTGTTTCGAGTGAACGCATTGTGGACGAGCTTAATAAGATGATTATGGGCGATGTGCCTTCGGTGGCTTTTAAGCTATTGGAAGTAACTGGTCTGCTCCAAATTATATTGCCCGAACTGCAAGCCATGAAGGGTGTTGAGGAAGTAAACGGACAGAAACATAAGGACAATTTTTATCATACCTTAAAGGTGCTAGATAGGATAGTTCCTTATACAGATGATGTTTGGTTGCGATGGGCAGCGGTGTTTCATGATATTGCCAAGCCGCTTACCAAGCGTTTTGATGATAAACTGGGCTGGACTTTTCATGCCCACAATCATGTGGGACAAAAGATGGTTCCCAAAATATTTAAAAGGATGAAATTTCCGATGAACGACAAAATGAAGTTTGTTCAGAAAATGGTGCATTTGCATATGCGCCCTATTGTTCTGTCGGAAGATGAGGTGAGCGACTCTGCCGTAAGGCGTTTACTCTTTGATGCTGGCGATGATATTGATTCTTTGATGACTTTATGTGAGGCTGACATCACTTCAAAAAACGAGGTGAAAGTTCGGCAGTATTTAAGAAATTTTAAGGTGGTAAGGCAAAAACTTAAAGAGATTGAAGAGAAAGATCGCTTGCGCAATTTTCAACCACCAATTAGTGGCGAGGATATTATGGAAACCTTTGGTATTGGGCCTTGCCGACAGATTGGTGATATAAAGGCTGCTATCAAAGAGGCTATTTTGGAAGGAGAGATTGAAAACGATAGACAACAAGCTTATGGTTTAATGGTGAAGCTAGCCAAGGAAATGGGACTACAACAACAGAAGTATGACAAATAGTCTGGAAACAAAATGCGCCCCACTTTTCGCATCTGCCGGGTATAGTATCCAATCGGATGCTCCTATCGTTGTGGCATACCAATTCAAATCGCCCGAAAATATGGGTCACATCATCCGATTGGCCAGTAATTTTGGTTGCAGTAAAGTTATATTTATTGGCAATGAGCTATCGGTGCGTCATAATAAAGTGAAAAAGGTGGCTGGTGCCGCTGCCGGACAAGTGCAGTGGTTGTTTTGTGCACAGGACAGTTGGATAAACCATATTCCGAGTGATTATACTATTGTAGCTTTAGAAACGACAGAAAATTCTGAAAATATAATTTCGAGTACTCTGCCAAAAAAAATGGCTTTAGTGCTGGGGAACGAAATTCAGGGTTTATCAGGTGAGATGTTGGCACAATGCACCCACTTTTACCATATCCCAATGATTGGCACTATCAAATCAATGAATGTATCTCATGCTTGTAGTGTAGCATTGTACGAGTGGCTTAGGCAAAACTTACAGTCTGAAAAATAGGCATAATATCCAACATCGAGGGGTAAATATGAATATAAAATTTCTGCTCGTGTTACTTTAATTGCAACTGTAGCCAGATAGGCAAATGATCGCTAAAACCACCGTTGTATTTATACCCAATGTAGGTTCTGGAAGGTCTAAATCCGGTAAAACTTTTATCCTCTTCTAATAAAAATGGGAAATCAAGTATTTTCATGGGTGTTTCAGCAAAAAATGTACGGGTACTATCCATCAAGTTTTCCGATATCAAAAACTGATCAAAGGTATTCCACTCGTACTGAAACTTTAAAGTCCCAGCAGAGTTGCTGATGGTTTGTGCGGGTGAGGAAATGTTAATAACTTGACCACTTTTTGCTAAGTATTGCATACTTTCATCTTCCGGTTCATCGTTAAAATCGCCCATGACAATAATATGAGCATCGGGCTCGTGGGCAATGATGGTTTTTATGGTGTCGTTTAATATTTGAGCCGCTTTGTACCTCAAAGGTTTGGTGTTTTGCACGCCGCCATAACGGGATGGGAAGTGAGCCACAAAAACATGCAACGGTATGGTATCCTTTACATATCCAAAAACATACAGTATATCACGTGTGGGGCGGGAGCCTTCGCCAAAATCCACTTTAATAGGAATAGATTCCAATGGAGTGAATATATTACTGCGGTAAAGCAGAGCTGCGTCAATACCCCGCTCATCAGGTGATTCGTGATGGATGATGTGATAATCAAGATGGTTGAGCCCTGTTTTCCAAACCAGGTCAGTTAAAACTTTTTTGTTTTCAATTTCGCATAACCCTATTATAAACGGTGGGTGCCAGCCTCCGGCCTCCAAAACTACCCTTGAAATATTTTTTAGTTTGTCAAGATATTTTCCATAAGTCCAGTGCTTATCACCAAAGGGGGTAAATTCGTTATCGAGCTTTAAGCTGTCGTTATCTGTATCGAACAGGTTTTCGACATTGTAAAACATCACACCTAGTTCATCCTTGTTTTGAGCAGCTAATTGGAGCTGTAAGCATAGCGTGAGGACAGATAGACAAACAAATAGTTTACTCTTCCTCAATTCTTTCGTATGCTCCCAAGTCGGGGCCTTTATCATCGATTCGGTTGTTATTCAGAATATCGAATTTGAATTTACCTCCAATTACCTTATCTCCAATATCTTTACAAAATGATAAAGTATCCAGTTGGTAGTTGTATTTTTTGTAGTCGATAAAGTTGGGAACTTCGTTGGGCCAAACACTAATATATTTACTTTTATCCGAAACATCCATGTTGCCGGTTTTTAGTACACAGTTAACAAATTTGTAGCTAAACAAGCTTTCATCCTCAATGCCATTTTTTTTATGAAAATCGAAACCTATTTCGGTAAAGTGGGCACCATAAACAATGGAGTTGAAAAAGTTAGCCTCAATAAGTGGGTTAACCACAGGCTTATCATTGGCTCCCTTTTCTTTATCAATAAAATAATTATTCAGGAAAAGTGCAGGGGTGCTGCGGTTGCTCCAGCCCGGAAAATAATTGGCAATGGTGCAGTGATAAAAGTTATAGGTTCCCCCAAAAGTTAAGGCTACCGAGTTGTGACCGCAATCGGCTATCACGGTATTCCAAACATCCACTTTGGCGTTTTGTGTGAGTATGCCAAATTGAGACATGTGGTTAATAAC
Source organism: Saccharicrinis sp. (assembly GCA_024635585.1). GTDB lineage: Bacteria > Bacteroidota > Bacteroidia > Bacteroidales > Marinilabiliaceae > Saccharicrinis. The sequence continues at coordinate 6,881 of JAGXIP010000165.1, forward strand.
TGTGTTGCTTATTTGTAAAGGCGCATCATTACCCAAGCCAACCGAATCAGCAAAAACTCCTTTGGAACCATTTTTAATGATAGCATGGTCAATAACATTATCGGAACTGCTGGGCATAAGATGAATATAGCCCCACTGACCCGGTTTGTCCTGGTACCACTCGTCCAGTCGATCGCTCAAAAATGAAACAGGTTCCTCGGCGGTTCCATTCACTTGCATGCTTCCAAAAACAAACAGATGGGCATCATTATGAAAATGCAACCTCGCACCGGGTTCTATGGTCAGGGTTTCAAAACTGTCCACTTGCAAAACATCGTATATCAAATAGGGTTTATCTGCCGTGAAGGTGGTTGTTTTTAGTTTTTTATTTTCCAACAAAACAACATTTTGCCCGTAGGCTACTAAATTAATTTTCTGTGTTTTTTCGCCCGAAAAAAATAGGATGGAATCTTCCACCACAAACGGACTATTCTTGTCATCGGGTTTAATGGTAACATCAACAAAAACATAGAGGCTGTCTTTGGCATTTATTTTAACGTTGTCCACCATTGGTTCTGCATGGCCGTTAATATTTAATCTAAAGTTACCCAGATTATTTCCCGACAGTTGAATACCTTTTATAATGATATCTTCATTGTAGGTGTTGTAAACCATGAAATTACGGGTGACGGAACCCAATGAAGTAAAGATGGTATCAAACATCAGGGTATCTACTGAAAACTTTAATCCCTCCGATCCACTTAAATATACAAATTCTCTTTCGCACGAAAGGAAGGCCAAGGGCAAAAGCAAAAGCAAAGCGTATTTTTTTAAGGTATGCATCAGATATAGTTTCGGGCTAATGTGCTGTTTGTTAATGAAATAATCTCTTGCATTTCAACATGCACATAAAAAGTTAAAATTAAGGATTAAAGATGTTAAATCCTATTAAAGCAGCATTAAATAATGCGCAAATTATGACAAAACTTAACATTAATTCACAAAGTTTCAATTCATGTTTATACAACGTATAAAATTCAAATTTATTTTGATATAATTATTGTATCCTTGCATTTTTATTTTCAGCCTCAAAATTCTAATTTATATGAACCTACATCACTCCAAGCCATATACTTTTGACAGGGTAGTAAGAATGGTTTTGTCCTTTGCTTTTTTATTTGCAGTTTATTTTCTGCTAAAAAGATTGAGCGGTGCACTCATCCCTTTTTTTGTGGCCTTACTGTTGGCTTACCTAATTAATCCGATTGTTGATTTTTTTCAATATAAATGCAGATTTAAATTTAGAGGCTTGGCCGTGTTTACAAGTCTGCTTATTGTGTTTGGTGGTTGCTATCTTTTGTTTACATGGCTTGTTCCACAGTTTTTTACCGAAATGACCAAAATGGTTCTGCTTATCCGTGCTTATCTTAATCAGGCCACTGCATCAGATATTTTGCCCCAAGAGGTAATAGATTATATTCGTAACTATGTCGACAACACAGACTTTACACAGATTTTAAAATCGCAAAGTGTGGCCGAGTCGCTTAAAAGTTTATTTGGTCAGGCTTGGAAGGTATTTTCAGGTTCCATGAGTTTTATTTTTGGCGTGGTAGGCTTGCTTATTATTCTGGTGTATCTGATTTTTTTGCTCATCGATTTTAAGCGTATTGCCGATGGCTGGATTGGGTTGGTGCCTCCCCATTATCGCGAACCCGTTCAGGAGATTTTTAGTGATTTAACCCAAGGCATGCAAATATATTTTAGGGCACAAGGACTTATTGCACTTATTGTTGGGGTGTTATTGGCTGTTGGATTTAGAATAATAGGCCTCCCTATGGCTATAATTATTGGCTTGTTTATAGGAGCCTTAAATATTGTGCCATATTTACAGATAGCCGGGGTAATTCCGGTGGTGCTGTTGTCGCTGCTTAGGGCTATGGAAAGCGGGCAAAGCTTTTGGCATGTAATTTTGCTGGCAACTATTGTGATGGGTGTGGTACAATTGATTCAGGAAACGGTGTTGGTGCCAAAGATAATGGGAAGGGTATATGGCCTGCATCCGGCTATTATTCTGCTGGCCTTATCGATATGGGGCAGTTTGCTGGGATTGCTGGGGATGCTTATAGCCTTGCCCGTAACTACTTTGCTTTTTTCGTACTATAAAAGGTTTGTACTGAAAAAAGAGAAAGAGCAGGAGATTGATTCGCCTTTCGTGAAGAGTTTGTAGGGCGGTAATAATAAAGATTTTTTTAATATAAAATACGTTGGTTTTTGACATAGAAACCCCAATTATTAATATACAAAGGCAAACAAAAAAAATAGTTCCGTATTATACTTCTCAGGTATGGGAAACCTGTTGGGTTTAGGTTTGTTTCTTTATTTTCTTTTAGATAGCCATACGCCCAGTGGGTTAAGCAAAAGATTTATGGCGATGATGGATCCAACACCAATTAATGTTTCCCAATAAAAACCTCCGGCGGCCACGCTGCCGATGGCTGCGCTACACCAAACGGTGGCTGCGATGGTTAGTCCACGTACATTGCTTCCTTCTTTAAAAATAATTAGTGCAAGCTTTCAAATTAATGTACTAATAAACGGTATGTTTGCAGCATAATTAAAATCATATTTTTAAAAATAAACAATTATTTTTCATAAGATGAAAACAAACAATGTTATTGTGGCTGCCCTATTGTGCATTGCCATTTTGGTGAATGGATGTGCAAGCTGGAGCAACACCGCTAAAGGTGGTGTTATTGGTGGTGCTTCGGGTGCTGCAGTAGGCGCAGGAATTGGTGCTTTGGCTGGAAAGGGTAAAGGTGCTGTTATTGGTGCAGCTGTTGGAACGGCAGTAGGTACAACTGCAGGTATTTTAATTGGCAAAAAAATGGACAAGCAAAAAGCCGAGCTGGAGAAAATTGAAGGAGCTAAAGTAGAAACGGTGACTGATGCTAATGATTTGCAGGCTATTAAAGTTACCTTTGATAGCGGGATATTATTTGCAACAAATAAATCTACTTTGAATGCGGCTTCTAAAACTGCACTTACTAATTTTGCCAATTCTTTAAAAAACACCCCCGAAACGGATGTAACTATTTACGGACATACCGATAACACAGGTTCGCGCAGTGTGAATGAGCGAGTTTCACTTGAGCGTGCTCAATCGGTTGCCAATTTCTTAGCCGAAAATGGCATTGTTGCTAGTCGTACTAAAGTAGAAGGATTGGCTTTTGATGTGCCGGTTGGAGATAACGCAACAGCCGAAGGCAGAGCCCAAAACCGTAGGGTAGAGGTATTTATTACAGCTAACGAAACGATGATTAAACAGGCCGAAAAAGGCGATATTAAATAAACATCTTAATATAATAATTAAAGGTTTTAGGGCTTTACAAAGTTCTAAAACCTTTTTTTGTTTACAAGTTACCGTAGATAAAGCCAAACAAATGCTGTAGGCCTAAACTATTGCAATTTATGCGGTTTGTATTTCGTGACTAATGGTAAATTTAAAATCACTTCCCTTGCCAAGTTCACTCTCGACCCATATTTTACCGTTGTGCTTTTCCACAAACTCTTTACAAAGCAACAAGCCCAGTCCCGTGCCTGTTTGAGCATCCGTATCGGGGTTGCTTATTTTTTCTTCAATTTTAAATAACTTATTTTTATCTTCTAGCGAAATGCCTATGCCCGTATCGCTAACGGTAAATAAGGTGTCACTTATATTTTGCGAAACCGCGACTTTTATTTCACCCATCTTTGGGGTAAACTTAATAGCGTTACTAACCAGGTTTCTTAATATAGTGCTAAGCATATTTACATCGGCATAAATTGTCGCATCATCCTCTATGTTGTACGTAATGTTTATGCTCTTGGCTTTTGCTGAGGCGATGCTAGGCGTTATTGCATCGTTCAGAATTTGTTGCACTTCATTTTTTTGAGGGTTAAAGGGGATGCTATTGGTTTGCGACATTGACCATGCCAAAAGGTTTTCCAAGAGTTTGTAGGCATCTTCTGTGGATTGGTTAATCATTGAAGCCATTTGTTGTATCTCGGCCGGATTTGAGGTTTGCTCATGATCCATTAACAATTCCGATAATCCTAGAATTGAGTGAAAGGGATTTTTAAGGTCGTGGGCAATAATTCTGAAAAATTTATCTTTGGCAGCATTGGCTATTCTTAATTCGTCAACGGTTTCCAAAAGCTTTGTGTTAAGCTTTTGAAGTGCCTCCTCTTGTTCAATTCGGTGGGTGATGTCTTTAATGTGTGATATGAAAAATAGGGGCTGTCCATTGTCGTCATGCAACAAGGATGATGATATTTGGCAAGTAATTATTTTCCCCGATTTATGAAAAAACTTTTTTACAAATTCGGCCTTCGACTTTTCTTTGCTGGCCAAAGCCGATTTCATAAAGGCAGGACTAATGGAGTGATCCTCAGGCACGGCAATTTCATTAACGGACATGCGCTCTAGTTCTGACTGCTCAAAGCCAAGGATATTTGCGCACTCTTTGTTGGTTGTTTGTATGTAGCCATCAATATCTACCGTCATTATACCAATATTGGCATTCTCAATAGATATATGGTACTTTTGTTTGCTGCTTTTAAGTTCGTACTCAATCAACTTTTTTTCCTTGAGCGACTCAACC
>JAGXIP010000166.1 GCA_024635585.1 Saccharicrinis sp.
TATGGTGTAAAAGGTTGTTTTTTGCTGTATAACCTGAACAGCGACATGTATCAGATCTACAATTCAAGCAGGTGTGAGCAAGGTTTTCTGCCGGCTTCAACTTTCAAGATTTTGAATGGATTGATCGGACTGGAAACCGGAGTGATTACGGATGAAAATATGGTGATCCCATGGGACGGTGTGGAACGAACGGAAGCCGCCTGGAACAAGGATCATACTTTTGCTAGTGCTATTCCTTATTCTGTAGTGCCATATTTTCAGGAAGTAGCCCGGAGAATCGGCCCTGCACGAATGAAAGAATATGTTGATGATTCGGATTTTGGGCGGATGGACATTACACCGGAAACCATTGACAGGTTTTGGTTGTGGGGCGATTCACGAATTACTCCCTGGGAACAGATGAACTTTATGCTACATTTTTATAACAATCAACTGCCTTTCGCAAAAGAAAATATTGATTTGGTTAAAAAATTGATTGTACTGAAACAAACCGAAAAGTGGACTTTTAGCGGAAAAACTGGAATGACTGTTCAGGATGGAAAGAACATTGGATGGCTGGTGGGTTATCTTGAAGAAAATGAGAATACCTGGATTTATGTATGCAATGTGGAATCGGAAGAAAAAAACTCTGCCAGCTTTAGGGAGAGTCGCCGTGGAATTGTCGAAAAAGTGTTTAAATCGATGGGTTTAATGCAAGACTAGTTGCAAAAGATGAGCGAGCCTGATAACCTGATCTTTGTTTACGGAACTTTACTCCTGAAATCGGGTTTGCCCGTCATTGATTTCTTTCACAAAAACAGCTCATTCGTTGAAGATGCAACTTTCCCTGGAAAACTCTTTGAAATTGATGGCTACCCGGGTGCTGTTTTTTCTCCGGAATCGTTAACAATTGTGCATGGGAAAGTATATCGAATGCTGGATTCAACCCGGGTCCTTGCTGAATTGGATGCGTATGAAGAAACCGGTCCGCAGTTTCCTAAGCCCAATGAATATGTTCGGAAACAGTTAGTTCTGCAAACTACTTCAGGAGCAAAATTAAATTGCTGGGTTTACCTCTACAATTGGCCAGTTGAAGATTTGTATCAAATTTCTTCCGGGAATTATCTGGATTTCAGGAATTGGAAAGAATAATGGCTGAGTAAAGGAGTGTTCTTTGGATCAACACGTCTTTGCTCAGCCATTTTTTGCTTTATCTTTTTACCGGAACCAAAGCCCCGTCAATGATCTTTTCAACAATGTCCTCATCGAGCAGTGTGGTGATGTCGCCTAAATTCGTAGCATCTCCTTCAGCAACTTTCCGGAGTATGCGGCGCATAATTTTTCCTGAACGTGTTTTTGGCAATCCCGGTACCAATTGAATAATATCCGGACGGGCAAACGGTCCAATCATATTGGTAACCGCCATCATGATACTTTTCCGGATTCCTTCTTCACCACCGGTTGACAGTTCGCCGCAGACCACATACGCATAAATTCCCTGCCCTTTTATCGCGTGTGGATAACCCACAACTGCCGATTCGTTAACCAGCGGATGCGCGTTGATTGCATTCTCGATTTCCGCAGTTCCAAGGCGGTGACCCGAAACATTGATCACATCGTCGACGCGGCCAAGAATTCGGTAGTATCCGTCTTCATCACGCTGTGCACCGTCGCCCGTAAAATACAATCCTTTGTAGGTTGTGAAATAAGTATCACGAAACCTGTCGTGGTCGCCCCAAATGGTGCGTGCGATGCCCGGCCATGGAAATTTAATGCAAAGGTTGCCTTTTACACTGTTTCCGCTCTGCTCTTTTCCTTCCCCATCGACAATAATCGGTTGAATTCCGGGCAGCGGTAAAGTTGCAAACGATGGTTTGGTTGGAATTATTCCGGGGAGTGGACTAATCATTACCCCGCCGGTTTCGGTCTGCCACCAGGTGTCTACAATCGGGCAGCGGTTCCGGCCAATGTGATCGTGGTACCAGTGCCAGGCTTCTTCGTTAATTGGTTCGCCAACAGTTCCCAGAACTTTTAACGATTTTAAATCCTTGTTGATGATGTGTTCCATTCCGAGGGCAAGCAGCGAACGAATTGCTGTGGGTGCTGTATAGAACTGGTTTACCTGATGTTTATCGACAATGTCCCAGAAACGTCCGGCATCGGGCCAGGTAGGAACCCCTTCGAACATAAGTGTCTGTGCACCATTCAGGAGTGGCCCGTAAACAATGTACGAATGTCCGGTAATCCAACCGATGTCGGCAGTGCAAAAATACACATCTCCGGCGCTGTACTGAAACACATTTTTAAAGGTATATGCCGTATAGACCATGTAGCCGGCGGTGGTGTGCACAATGCCTTTAGGTTTTCCGGTGGAGCCCGAAGTATAAAGTATAAACAGATTGTCTTCAGCATCCATCACCTCAGCCGTGCACTCTTCCGACTGTCCGTCAATGGCTTTGTGCCACCAGATGTCGCGCCCAACGAGCATATTAATTTCTGATTTTGTACGCTTGTACACGACAACTGTTTCGACGCCCGGGCAGGATTCCAAAGCTTCGTCAACTATGTTTTTCAATGGAGTGATCTTTTCTCCGCGAAATCCGCCATCAGCGGTAAGTACAATTTTAGCTTCTGCATCATTGATCCGATCTGCTAGCGAATTTGCTGAAAAGCCTGCAAAAACAACCGAATGTATCGCCCCAATCCGGGCACAGGCTAGCATGGCGATTGTAAGTTCAGGAACCATTGGCATATAAATGGCCACACGGTCGCCTTTCTTAACATTGAGCCTTTTCAGCGTATTCGAGAATTTATTTACTTCCCTGAATAATTCATTGTAAGTAAGGGTTCGTGTGGCTTCAGCCGGGTTGTTTGGTTCCCAGATCAGAGCCGGCTGGTTTCCGATGGTGTAAAGGTTTCGTTCAAAAATATTCTCAGTAATGTTCAGTTTTCCTCCTGAATACCATTTAATCGAAGGACTTTCGAAGTCCCATTCCAGGACTTTGTCGCAGCGTTTGTGCCAGAAAAAATTTTCTGCAACTTCAGCCCAAAAGGCTTCCGGATTTGTAAGACTTTTTTGGTACTCATGAATGTAACCGCCAAGACTGTGAATTTTTGCTACCATTGTTTTTTAGTTTGGATTTTTTTGAATCAGATTTCTATTAGTTAACAAGTTAATTGGATTTTGGTTGTATTCAGGAGCTTAGATTTTTCATAACTTGTTTTTTAGATTACAGAACATCCTGCCAAAATAGTGATTGGTTTGAGTTTATTTCTGGATATAACCTGGAGCTGAAAAACCAGCGTTTTTGTCATCAATAACCAGTATCCAATCATTGCCACGGCCATGAGTTGGAGTGTCAAATTGTTGATAGCCTGCGTTTTTTAATTCTTTAAGTTTGTTGGATTCACCTGTTCTTGGATTATACCAGTATGAAACAGATTCTTTCCAGTCAAGTTTATCCAGATTTATGCTTACCCCCCAGCCAGTAGGAATGTACACAAATGCATAATTTTTTCCTTTGGTGGCAACAATGTAATCCGTTTCAGTCATGTATTTGTTGCCAACTAATTCCTGAAAAGGTATACGTTCAGTCATCGGGCGGCTTTCCATTAATCGGCGGACATGAATCATATCTGCAGCGCCAGGAAGATTCAAATCATCGTACCAGGTGTGACGAGCAAATCCAATTGATTGTCTTTCCGGAGAATTCATTTGCCAGATGTCGTTACAGCCGTAAGTGTGACCAAAACCTCCTGAAAACAGGTTCCAATAAGCTGCCTGGCGTACATCGGCATCGTCGAACCATCCCATGATTTCAGGTTGCCAATTTACGGGATGATTTTCGTATCGGGGTTCTCCATCGAAAGTTGGTTTGGTTGGAGTTAGTTGATAGTCAGGAATAAGTAGTTTGATATAAGCCGCGTAAGAACGTTCACTGTGCCCGGTTTGTATCATGTTGAAATCGAGCCAGTCCTGATTTTGAAACCATTTGGATGAACTGTTTCCTCCCATAGGGTGAAAGGTCATTAAGTGATTTTCATCAATCGATTTAATGCCCTGGGCAAGTGCATTCCAAACTTCCAAATTGGAGCCGCCACCTTGTCGATCGCCTCCATTTATCCAAATAATATTCGGAGAATCTTTATATCTCATGCCAATCCACTGTCCATATTTAAAAGCATTTTCTTTATTGAAAATGATCGGTCCAACACCCCATTGCTTGTCTACTTTATCGCCCCAGGTTGGCAGAAGGCCAATAAACAAACCTTTTTCTTCAGCTTTTTTGATCACCCAATCCAAATGCTTGAAATATTTTTCGTTGGGTTTTGCAGGATCATTACCGATCAAAGGTTTTTCACCTTCCTTATTTGGAACATTTAATCCATCAAGTTCAGCCAAAGCGACAGCTTGAATAACTGTGAATCCTTTTTGCCTCCGGTTTTCAAGATATTTTTCTGTTTCCATTTTATCCAGCCTGTGAAATAATTCCCAGGCGGTGTCTCCCAGATAGAAAAAAGGTTTTCCATTTTCGAATTCTAAAAAGCGATGGTTGGAACTCACCTTAAGTTTTCCATTTTCAAAATTTACAGATGAACCCTGCCATTGAGTTTCCTGAGCCGTGGTTTTCAGACAGATTGTAAAAACAATAAAAATCAGTAAAATTTTCATATTTAGTTTATTAATTTAGTTGTATGTTAGTTTAGTATTTTCACAATCACTAAGTTGAAATTATTTCTAAATCTACATTTTATTTGAAGAAGCACTAAACGAAAATTTCAATAGTTTAAGAAATGAAACGTGCAATGAGAGATAATCTTACACAGACACATGATTATCGCTGGCGATTTCCCTGCCGGCCGGACAGGCGGGCATCTGACAATTAAGAATTAAATTATAAACATATCGTTAGTTTGTGTAGTTTTTAAAAACATGTGATGAGGAAAGATAAATCTTAAATTGTTTAATGGTGAAAAAGCTCCATCTGCTGCATTAACTTTTATAAACATAGAGATAAAATCTAGTTTTCATATTAAGTACAGCAGATTATTGAGTTAAAGCCAGAGAGTATTTAGGGAAGAACCCATTATCACGATGTTAGCCACTCAATGCGGAGCATAATAAAACACTATTATGCAAGTATACGGAATTGATTTGTCAATGGAAAAGTTCGATGTGAACTTTATTGACCAGAACGGAAACGAAAAAAACAAAACAGTGAACAACGGGGTAAAAGCCATATCCAAGTTTCTGGAAGATATTCCACCGGGGAGTATCTTATGTGCTGAGAATACTGGTGTATATGGCGATCTTCTGCTTTGCCTGTCGAATCAAATGGGTGTTGCCATCTCATTTATCCCAGGCTACAACATTAAGCATAGCTTAGGGTTAAGAAAAGGGAAAACCGATAAAGTTGATGCAATGCGGATCAGGGAGTATGGAGAGCGTTTTTACGACAAACTATTGCTAACAATGTATGAAGACGAAACAGTAAAAGAGCTTCAGGAGCTTTATACATTACGGGCACAGCTCATAAAAACGAGGAAGGCGTTATTGACCAGTGAAACAGGAAGGAAACACCAACCTATGCGCAGTCTTTATGCACATACACACGTCCATTCAGTTCTTGATAACCTTGATACTGAAATTGAATCTATTGATGCTGAGATTAAAAAAATAATAATTTCAAACGAGGACATGAAAGAGAACTACGAATTGGCAACAAGTATAAAAGGGATAGGTCCGGTAATTACCACCGATTTGATAATTAAAACAGGGAACTTCAAGGTAATCGATACGGCCCGGAAAGCCGCTTCGTATGCAGGGGTTTGTCCATTTCCCAATTCGTCGGGCAAAATGGTTGGGAAATCCAAAACAAGTCCTTTTGCGGATAAGAAACTTAAGTCACTATTGTACATGGGAGCCAAATCAGCGGTAAAGCACAACAAAGAATACCGAATGTATTATCAGAAGAAAAAACTCGAAGGAAAGCCCCATTTCTTGATCATGAACAACGTATCAAACAAAATGCTACGGACAATTTATAGTGTAATAAAAAACAAATTGCCATATAATGAAGGCTATATATGCCTTGATCCAAGAGAGAAAAAAATTAACAGCTCCACAAAAAAAGTGGCTTAAAAACTTGTAAATTATTAGAGTATATGAAAA
>JAGXIP010000167.1 GCA_024635585.1 Saccharicrinis sp.
AATAATTGTATTTAGTTATTGTAAAATAACTTTCAAAAATAATAAGTTGGCATACTACTATCAAAAAGGCTCAATGAATAATTAAAGTTGAGTAATTCAACTTAAGTTTTGGTGTTTGACAGAAGAAAAGCCTATCCATGTAATTTTTTAAATATTCCATTATTCTTTGTTAATTGCACTTGTTTTTCAGTATAAAGGAATGTAATTAAAGAGATTAATTGATTTTTATCGATATGAATAATTTTTAATTTTAAACCTTATTCATATCGATAGGAAATTATATTTTCTACAGATTTTATTAATGAAATATAATGACAATCCAAGATTGATTAGTCAAACATTTGTACTATCACTGATAAAAATCAGCTAAATATTATTTCAAGTTTATCAACTATGAGGGATCTTATAAAAAATATGAATTATGGGTGTTTTTATTTCTTGGCCCTGTGATTAATGTATTTTACGTTTACGCTAGATATGTTGGTATTATTCACAAGGCAATATATAATAATGGTCGATTTTGTCTTCTTTTGTTTCTCTTGATTTGTCTAGTAAAATATACAAGAGGCAATGAGGGCGTAAAAGACATCTTTAGAACTATGCTGAACTGGAAAATTAATCCTAAATGGTATGTATTTAGTTTTATATTGCCATTCACTATTGGCGCATTTACATTGTTACTAAAAGGAATTAATTCCGGAGGTGAATATACGTCATTTTTAGAAGTAAATTTCGGAGTTTTTAGCTTTAGGAGTGTTGTGGCATTATTCGTTTGGGCTTTTTTAGGTGAAGTTCTATGGGTGAGTTATTGCATTCGACAATTATCAAAAATCATAAAACCCTTTTATGCGAGTCAAGTTATTGGTTTGGTTTGGACCTTATGGTGGATTCCAATAATTATTCTCGGCGAAGGTGTTCTCCCTGGTATTCCGATAGTATCTTTAGGAATATTCATGTTGGGAATTGCAGGTATGTGTACTGTGGTTTATAGACTTTCTAAAAGCGGTATTTGTGTATTGATATTGCAGTTTATGCTAAACATTAGTCTAAATGCATTATCAATCTCACCTAGTACAGGAGGTGTAGCTACGTTTACCTCTTTTGCAATTGTCTATTATCTAACAATGTTAACCTTCATGTATTTTATGTATTCAATGAAAAAAGCAAAAATGATAGAGCAGGTGTAAAAATGTAGAAGTCAATAGCGATTTTAATGATAACATGTTAGATCTGTCGACAATCTTAATTAGAATTTGAAACCAAATATGGACAGGATCCTATTTTGTGACTAATTCGAACATTAGTATTCAGAGTTACCAAAAACATCAAAACGATTAAATAGCTATTCTAATTTTCACTCTATCCAAGTGTGAATATTAGATCATCATTAGAACTTTAAAAAAGATCTGGGTGATAACCGACCATCGTACTCAATAATATTTTTCTATAATTAGAAAAATTAAACCCCATTCTCTAAATAGTCATGCAAAATCAGCGAAGCAACTCTTAAATTAGGAAAAAAATCAGAGTGATATGAACTGCTTTTGGCTTAACAAATTATAAATTCGAGAGTACTTTACTTTATAATAATATATTTTTCAAAAATAAATAATAAATCAAATCAAATTACCTAAATTTATGCCTCTAATACCCTCATTATAAAATTTGTAGCGATTCATTCGAAAATCGCACCCTATTTTTGATAGCATCAAGAAGGTATTGATTAAACAAAAAATTTAATCCTTTTATCTAATTAAATAAAAATTGCGAAAAAAATGGAACCGCATACTAGTATATCCAAAATTGACAGATGTAGTGGTCTGTCAGAAAAAGAATTTTATAATACATATGTAAAACCCTCATTACCAGTAGTGATTACTGACAGAGCTGAATGGATAACATTAGAAAAGTTTACACCGGTATATTTCAAATCTAATTATAACCATTTAAAACGAACTGTAGACGGAAAAACCTATCCGTTATCAGAAATAATTGAGCTATGTACATCTTCAACAACAGAAAATAAAGCTCCATATCCAAATATTTATAATGTTGGTAGGGATTTCCCTGAATTCATGGATGATATACCAGAAATGCTTTACGGCAAATCCAATAGACTACGCAGTCGACTGTTGCCTAATTTTATTGCTAAACGAACAAATCAACAAGAAATATTTTTTGGCGGAAAAGGTTGTTCCTTCCCAACATTGCACATCGATTATCTTGGAGTACATACACAATTGACACAAATAATAGGAGATAAAGACTTTATACTATATCCACCCAATCAAACTCCTTATTTATATCCAGATAAAGATCGTCTAACCCATAGCCCAGTTGACATACATAATCCTGATTATGATAAATTTCCATTATTTAAAAAAGCTGTGTCTGTAAAAACTACTCTAAAACCTGGAGAAACCCTATTTATACCGGCTGGTTGGTGGCATACAACTTATATTCATAATTTCAACCTCACGTATGCAATTGACCATGTAAACTCTTTTAATTGGAATTTATTTATGTATGAAACTTATCTTGCTGCAAAGAAAAACCACCCTAAACTCGCTTGGACGATCAAATTTTACAAAGTAATTATGGGAAGAATATTTAACCTCAAAGAATTTTTATTTAATTAATTATGCACTCACAATGGGTAAAAGCGCAAGACAACTTTATCCTTGTTTTACAAAATACTCCTACAACAAAAGCATGGGATGTCACGTTTTTCTTTAGAGTTTTGTATCATAAACGGGTCTCATTGATACACCTGACCTCCAACGGGCAGGCTCCATAGATCAAAATCCTTCTCGATGCCTACACTATAATGGATTTGTTTTTGACTTTACATATTAAATTTTAAGATAAATTATTGAATCACATGGAGTAGAAAGTGTCCACAATGAAGCGTAATTTTAAAAAAAATGAGGCTCTCTTAATTTCCACCTGTCATTACAGAAAAATTTTAAATGGAAAAGATTAAAACACTGGCCAAAAAATCTTCTTAAATAATTGTTTTTAACTTTGTCACATCTATATTTGATAAAAAATATGATAAAACATTTAGTACGGAGGCACTATGAAAACTAAATTAAAACCTATTCTATATCAGTTTATTGCAAGGCCAATAGGTGATTTTCTTGTGTTTCTACTACCAAATAAGGCAAGCAAACTGTCAGAAAACAGAATCACGCTTATACACAAGAATAAAAATGACATGACTTTGACAGAAAAGTTAATGCGTTTTGCACTTGTACAAAAACTTGAAAAAATAGAAGATTATGACACTATAGCACAATTAAATCGAAATTTTTGGATCAACAACAAAGCCACGGAACTTTTTTCAGAAACAGAAGACACCTTTCATACTGATTTTCTTCCAAACTGTACTTTTATATTTGATTTACTTAAAAAAGAACTATCAAATCAATTCGGAAAATTCAACACATTGGTAGAAATTGGAACTGGAAATGGTGATGTTCTAAATTATCTCAGTACAGAGTTTCCTCAAATCAATCGTTTTATTGGAATCGATCTTAGCCTACACCAGACAGATTTAAATAAGAAAAGATTTCATATGGACAAAAGGCTCGAGTTCGTGGCCGCAGATGCTTTTGACTGGATAAGAGAACATGGACATGGCCACACTGTTTTTGTCTCGTCTAGAGGGGTTTTAGAATATTTTTTAGAGCAGCGTTTACAAGAATTTTTAAACGAAATAAACCTGTTGGGTAAGGTTTTCTTTATAGCAATAGAACCTAATGGTACTGATCACGATTTTGAAACGCACCCTAATACTCAACTTTACGGGAATGAACCTTCATTTTCGCACAACTACCCTAAATTATTCAAAAATGCAGGCTTTAGTTTATGGCATTTTTCACAAAAACCTTGGTTTCAAGGTGGCAATACACAAACTTTTATAGGTGCTAAAAACTAAAAAAATCTTTCTCATTTTTTAAGAATTCTGCGAGCTTAATGTTTTTCAATATAGTTTTAAAGTATTTAATGCCTGAAAAAGTAAGTTCATTTTTTAAAATTAATTGAAACTATTTTATAATCTTTAAGCGATGAAAGAAGTAATTTGTCTAATTTTTAATAATCCCTTTTAAATTTTGTTTACTTTCATAAATATTTTCCCTTCAAAATTTAATATAACTAACTAAATTCTAGACATATTGAGTCACAGATAAATAGAATTGTACAAAATTAAAGGATGGCTTAAGGACATTAAATTATATCAGAATTTAGGATAGTTCAATAAAATCAACACCAATAAAATTAGAAGAAAATGTATAGCCCCAACAACTTATATTTACTATTTGAGGAGGCAGCAAGATTATATCCTGATAGCCCTTGTATAGTAACAGGTACATATACATTCACATATAGTCAAACGGAGGACGAGGTTTCAAAAGTTTGTAGTGGAATATTACATCATGCTAAAACTGAAGAAATTATTGGCGTACCAACAACGAGATGTAGTGAGCAAATAATTTTCGTTCTTGCTATTTTAAAGGCAGGTAAAGCTTATCTACCAATTGATTTTGGGTATCCTAAAAAAAGACTTGAAAGCATTATTAATAACTCTAACCTTTCGTTTTGTTTAACAACTGTAGCAGATGAAAGCAATGTTATATCAATGAGACTTAAGCCATTAAGCAAAAGTAAATTTACAGAACATGTTGATCATGAAACAATCGAGTCAAACACTAAAAACCTAGTTACCTACATACTATATACATCAGGCTCAACGGGTGAACCAAAAGGTGTTTGCATGGGTGAAAAAGCCATGATGAATCTCATCAATTGGCAGAACGACAACTCGACATGTAAAAACGGCACACACACCTTACAATTTGCGCCCTTAAGTTTTGATGTTTCTTTTCAAGAAATTATGGCAACATTGAGTACTGGCGGCTCTCTTGTTCTTATAAATGAAGAGTTGAGACTTGACATGGTGGCGCTTTTAAATTATATACAAGAGAAACAAATTACTAGACTATTTTTACCTTTCGTAGCTTTACAAGCATTAGCAGAAGCTGCCTCAAGCACAAATGTATTTCCTACTTACCTTAAAGAAGTCATGACTGCTGGTGAACAGCTTAAAATTACTCCTCAAGTCATTAACTTTTTTGCCAAACTTTATGACTGTGTACTCTACAATCAATATGGACCTACAGAATGCCATGTTGTTACTGAATTAAAATTAGAAGGCAATCCTGCTGATTGGCCAACACTACCAAGCATTGGTAAGCCTATTAGCAATACCTCCATATTGATTCTTAATTCCAATTTAGAGTTATTGGCTGATGGAACAATCGGGGAACTTTTTATTGCTGGAGACTGTTTAGCCGAAGGTTATTTGAACAATAAAGAATTAACCGAAGAAAAATTCCTTAATTGGAAATCACCTGATGGCAAAACTATTCGTATTTATCGTACTGGAGATATAGCTCAATATTTGCCAGATGGAACTATAGAGTTTCTTGGACGTCAAGATGATCAAGTAAAAATTAGTGGACACAGAATAGAATTGGCCGAAGTAGAATTGGCAATTAATTCCTTAGTTGGTATTCAGCAAACCGTTGTTATAGCTTCAAACCGCTTGACTGGACAAACGCAATTAGTAGCTTATATGCAACCACGACCCAATCAAGAACATCTCGACGTTGCTGAAATCCGCCAAAAAGTTTCGGGTATATTACCAGATTATATGCTTCCTTCTTATTTTATAATGGTTGAAGATTTTCCTCGAACTTCAAGTGGTAAAATTGACAAAAAGAAGTTGCCTGCTCCTCAATATAGTAGACCAAGTTCTGCACCACCATTCAAAGCAGCAACAACGAAAGTTCAAAAAAACATAGCTAAAGTTTGGGCTGATTTATTGCATATACCCAAAATTGGAATTGATGATAACTTTTTTGAATTGGGTGGCACGTCATTGTTAGCTCAAAAGGTAGTTGCCGTTTTATTAAAAGATTACAATTATAAATTGCCTGTCACTAAATTGTATCAATTTCCTAGAATTGCTGAAATTTCTAACTATTTAGAACCTAATAAATCTGTTCAAACTAAAAAAACCATTCAAAGCAATAAGAAGTCCAACTCATCTAGAGATGTCGCCATTATTGGAATGGCTGGTAGATTTCCAGGAGCGAATACCATTCAAGAATTGTGGGAAGTTCTCAAAGAAGGGAAAGAAACGATTTCATTTTTCTCTAAAGAAGAATTAGATAAAACTATTCCTGAATCAATGTGCAATGACCCTCTTTATGTTAGAGCTCGTGGTGTTATAAAATCTGCTAAAGAATTTGATGCGGCTTTTTTCGGTTTAAATCCAAAGGTTGCTTCAGTGATGGATCCACAACAACGCCTCTTTTTGGAAGTAGCATGGGAAGTTCTTGAACAATCAGGATATCTACCTAAACATTTCGATGGCAATGTAGGAGTTTATGCAGGTACTGGTATGAATACATATTACCTCAATAATGTATTGACCAATAGACAATTATTAAATCAAGTTGGAGATTTCCAAGCCAGCACACTTAATGAAAAAGATTACATTTCTACAAGAACATCCTATCATTTAAATTTAAAGGGACCTGCAGTTAGTATTCATTCTGCCTGCTCAACATCATTGCTTGCAATTGCCGAGGCTACTGAAGCCATAAGAAATGGTCAATGTGATGTCGCTATAGCTGGAGGTTCTAGCATCACTGCTCCAATAAATAGTGGTCATCTTTATCAAGAAGGCTCTATGTTAAGTCCTGATGGACATTGTCGCTCATTTGATAAAGATGGGAAAGGTACTATTTTTAGCGATGGTTGTGGTGTCGTTCTTCTAAAAAGTTTGGAAGCTGCAATAAAAGACGGAGACAATATTTATGGCATCGTCAAAGGTGTTGGAATCAATAACGATGGTGGTGGAAAAGGTAGTTTTACGGCTCCTAGTGTAGAAGGTCAATCGGATGCGATAGTTAGAGCTTTAAATGATGCCAACATATCGCCTGCTGATATTAGTTATATAGAAGCGCATGGAACCGCAACTCCTATAGGTGATCCTATAGAGATGGAAGGTCTCAATGATGCTTTTGGTGAACAAACTCAAAAAGGCTATTGTGCTGTTGGATCAATAAAGAGCAATATCGGACATCTTACGGCGGCGGCTGGAGTTGCTGGCTTTATCAAGACTGTTTTGGCGATGAAGCATCGTCAGATACCACCTTCTGTAGGCTTTACGGAACCAAATCCTGCAATTGACTTTGATAATAGTCCGTTTTTCGTCAATAATGTCTTGCATGATTGGGAATCTGAAAATGTACGTCGCGCTGGAATAAGTTCTTTTGGAGTTGGCGGTACCAATGTACATATTGTTGTAGAAGAATTTGAAACAAAACAAATAACTTCAGGAACTAGTAGACCTTTACAACTTCTTAACTGGTCTGCAAAATCCGAAAATAGTCTTGAAGGTTACAAAATAGCATTAGGCAACTTTATAAAATCCTCACCCGAAATAAACATAGCGGATGTTGCTAGTTCGCTAACTGCTACTAGAGATACATTTAATAAACGAAGTTTTGTGTTGGCAAACGATTCTGAAAGCGCATTTAACCAATTGCTGTCAGAAGATGAAACCTCCATTAAGTCTTCAGATTTAAAAGGTGTTCCTACACATTTGGCATATCTTTTTCCTGGTCAAGGCGCACAATATTTGCAAATGGGAAAAGCCCTTTATGAAAATGAAAAGATATTTCGTGATGCTGTAGACCAATGTTCAGAACTATTGTTGGAGGTATATAATTATGACATTAGAGACATTATTTATCCTGAAAACAATTCTTCAGAAGCAGAAGATATTTTAAAGAATACACAATTTACCCAACCTGCATTATTCGTCATAGAATATGCGCTATCTCAACTTTGGATGAGTTGGGGCATTCAACCAAGCCTTCTTTGTGGTCATAGTATCGGTGAATTTGTAGCTGCTCATTTGGCTGGCGTTTTTACCTTAAAGGATGCATTATTATTGGTTGCCATTCGTGGAAAATTGGTAAGCAATCTTCCAGGTGGCAGTATGATATCTGTAAGAACAACCTTTGAAAGTTTAAAAGAAATATTACCTAAAGAACTTTCTGTAGCCGCCGTAAATTCCGATCAATTATGCGTTGCTTCAGGCGAAGACAAGGCTATTGAAGAATTTGTACAAATTTTAAACGATAAAGAAATTCCTAATACATTACTATTGACAAGTCATGCGTTTCATTCCACCATGATGGATCCTGTTCTAGAAGATTTTGAAGCCGAAGTCAAGAAAGTGACCTTAAATATTCCTCGAATACCTATTATTTCAACAGTAACTGGTACTTGGTTAAGTGATTCAGAGGCAACCGATCCACAATACTGGACAAATCACTTACGAGCAACCGTTAATTTTTCGGAAGCTATGGAAACAGCGCTTGAATTAGAGGATATCGTTTTATTAGAAGTTGGACCAGGTCGCGCCCTAACAACTTTATCACAACAAAAAAAGAGACCTAGATCAGCAAGTTCAATTTCAAGTTTGGTTATTCCGAACGAAAATGAAAATTCTTATCATACTGTGCTATCTGCATTAGGTCAAATTTGGCTCAAAGGCATAGAACCTAACTGGTCAGCATTTTATAAAGATCAGTCTAGACAAAAGGTTTGTTTACCAGCTTACGTTTTTGACCGCCAACTTTGTTGGGTAGATCCTCCTATGTTAGAAATGAATGCTTATCATCTTAATACGTCAACAGAAACGATTCTATCAACAGAACCAAATAGCAATCAACCTCAACAAACTCAAATGGATACCGCACAAAAACCTAGCAGAAAATCCGCGATTCTAGAAAAAATTTCAGAAATTATTTTGAATACTTCAGGTATGGAATTAGAGTCTTCTGAACACAACCACAGTTTTCTTGAACTTGGTCTCGACTCACTAGTTTTAACACAAATGGCAATCACTTGTAAAAATGAGTTCAACACACCAATTACCTTTCGTCAATTAAATGGAGAGCTCGGCACACCAAACCTATTAGCAGACCATTTAGATAAAAATTTGCCATCTGATCGTTTTGAGCCAGCGCCTGCTCTAGCTTCATCTGTGAATGTACAATTTCAAAATTTGGTATCGCATGTTTCAGCTCCTGTTCAGATGTCCGATAGTGCTACCTATGGCGACACTAATTCTGCAATCAGCCTTATTGCCCAACAGTTACAACTATTAGGAAAACAAATAGAATTATTACAAGGAAATAATGATGTTCAAAATAGGGTTCAACCACCGATAAAGAATGGCGTTAAACCAATAATGAGTTCATCTCCTGAAACACTTTCTGAAGATGAAATACAAGAACATAAAAAACCCTTTGGTGCCTCACCAAAAATAGAGAAACAAGCCACGGAAATTAACACAAAACAACAAGCATTTTTAGAAGAGTTAACCAGATCTTACAACAAAAAAACCGCTGAAAGTAAAGCCTATGCCCAAAAACATCGTGCGCACATGTCAGATCCGAGAGTGGTATCTGGCTTTAAGCCTTTAACAAAAGAATTGGTGTATCCGTTGGTTGTTGAGAGATCTTCTGGCAACAAACTCTGGGATTTAGATGGTAACGAATATATTGATGTTTTAAATGGTTTCGGTTCGAGTTTATTTGGCCATCAACCCGATTTTATAAAAGAAGCATTGCACGAACAAATAGAAAAAGGTTATGAAGTTGGTCCTCAACATCCTTTGGCTGGTGAAGTTTGCGAATTGCTTTGCGAAATGACACACCAAGAACGTGCGGCCCTTTGCAACACGGGTTCAGAAGCAGTTTTGGGAGCCATGCGTATCGCCAGAACAGTTACTGGTAGGTCATTAATTGTTGCTTTTTCAAGGTCATATCATGGTATTAATGATGAAGTGTTAGTAAGAGGTTCTCGTATGAAAAAATCATTCCCTGCTGCTCCAGGTATTATGCCAGAATCTGTTCAGAACATGTTGATTTTAGATTATGGCACAGAAGAAAGTTTGCAGATTATCCGTGAAAGAGCGCACGAATTGGCAGCTGTCCTTATTGAGCCTGTACAAAGTAGGAGGCCAGAATTTCAGCCTGTAGAATTTGTAAAAGAGGTAAGCAAAATTACGAAAGCTTCCAATACTGCAATTATTTTTGATGAAGTCATTACAGGCTTCCGTATGCATCCTCAAGGTATGCAGGGCATCTACGGTGTCAAGGCTGATTTAGCTACTTATGGTAAGGTTATTGGAGGAGGTTTGTCAATTGGCGCCATAGCAGGTAGTGCAAAATATATGGATGCGCTCGATGGTGGCCATTGGCAATTTGGAGATGATTCCTTTCCAGAAGCTGGAGTCACCTACTTTGCTGGAACATTCGTTCGTCATCCGCTAGCGTTGGCGGCTTCAAAAGCTTCATTGATTCATTTGAAACAAAATGGACCAAAGCTTCAAGATGATTTGGCAACAATGACAGATCGTTTAGCTTCAGAATTGAATACATTTTTTAATAATCAGAATGTACCTTTTGTGATCAATCATTATCGATCTTTGTGGAGATTATCGTTTTTAGAGGAAATCCCTTATGCCGAATTGGTTTTTGTGCTTATGAGAGAGAAAGGAATTCATATTTGGGACGGTTTTCCTTGTTTCATGACCGCAGCCTATAAAGAAGAAGATGTTACTTCTATCATCAATTCCTTTATTGAAAGCATCTTTGAACTCAAGAAAGCGGGGGTTTTTCAATTTAACACAACTGAAAACACTGATTTACCTTACAAAACGTCAACAGAATTGAACCAACCTCCAAAACCTGGTGCAAAATTAGGATTAGACCAATCGGGCAATCCAGCTTGGTTCATTCCAGATTCAAAGCAAGAGGGCGGATTTGTAAAAATAGATTTATAAAAGTAAAAAGATGTTTTATGGCCACAAAAGTTATTGAATTAGTTAACAATGGAACGCTCTCCGTTGAGAAAAAATATGGTATGACTTATGAAGAGTTTGCCAAGGACCACCTATTTGCCAATTATCCTGTAGTTATAGGAGATGCCTGTAAAGACTGGTCGGCAAAAGACAAATTTACTCCTGATTTTTTTAAATCCAAATATGGGAACCGAATGGTTGAAGTTCAAGAGCAGCAATATAAGCTTGGAGACTTTATTGACATGATGGAGAATGCTACTCTTGATAATCCAGCACCTTACCCATGTAAACTTCAAATAGACAGAGAGTATCCTGAATTACTGCCTGATATATATCCTCGATTTGAATTTGCAAATCCCGATTGGAGCCATAACAAACTATTAAAACCATTTTTAAGAGGTGCAGATACGTATGAAATCTTTTTGGGAAGTGCTGGAGGACAATTTCCTTATGTGCATTATGATTATATGGGACTCCATGCCTACATCACCCAATTGTATGGAATCAAAGAATTTACGGTTCTTCCACCAGATCAGACTCCGTATGTTTATCCTAAAAAAAATAACACGTGGGTTTCTGATATACCAGATATTAAAAACATCGATTTAGAAAAATTTCCATTAAGCGCTAATGCCACTCCAATCACCTTTAGCATAGGTCCTGGAGAAACCTTATTTATTCCTAACGGATGGTGGCATACAGCGCATTCGTTAACGACAACAATTTCTGTAGCACAAGATTCTTTGAATGCTTCCAATTGGCATAGGTTCACAAATGAAGCACTAACTAAAGTTTCTAGTAAAAGTTCTATAGCAGCAAAAATGGCTGGAGTTTATCTTTCCGTAGTGAGAAAGTGTCTTTAGATTGTCTAATTTAACAAGATTAACTTATAAAAAATAGAAATGGTAACAACAAATTTTATAGATTAACACTAATTAAGTATTTTTTGAACTCATATTGATGAAAAAAACCACTCTTTCTGATAATGCAACAAATTTCAATCCTTTTAAAGGTCCTGCTGTAGAACTCGTAATTTATACTACCCAACCACAAGCAGAGATTTGGATTGCCTGTAAATTGGGAGATATAGACGCCAATAGAGCCTACAATGAATCGGTATCCTTAATCTTAAAGGGTCGTTTAAATAAAACAGCACTTGAAAATGCTGTTCAAAGTTTAGTGCAACGTCATGAAGCTTTGCGAGCAGTCTTCAGTACGGACGGTCGATTTATGACTGTCTTAAAACAGCTACCCGTTGAGATAAACTATCAAGATCTATCTGAAATAAGTGATTCAGAAAAAGATAGAAGCCTTAAGAATTATGTGTCTGCAGAGGTTAATTATATTTTTGATTTGGTAAAAGGACCGCTTTTAAAAGTTGGTCTTATAAAAGTATCAGAAATAGAACATCATTTGGTACTCACTGGGCATCATATTATTTGCGATGGTTGGTCAATTGGAATTATGCTTCAAGAGTTGGGAAATCTATATTCTGCAAATGTTCTCAATACCAATCACACATTACCAAGACCTGAAAGTTTTTCTACTTACGCCGATTCTCAACAAGCATATTTAGCTAGTGAAGCTCATACCATAAATGAAAACTATTGGCTTAATCAATATAAAGGTAAAGTTCCGCTACTAACATTACCTACAGATTTTCCGAGACCTCAATTTAGAACGTTCAAAAGTGAACGTTTAGACTTGCCGATGCCAATGGAATTAATGGCTGCACTTAAAAAAACAGGAATTAAGGCAGGTTGCAGTTTTGTGACAACACTTTTATCCGCTTTTGAGATTTTTGTATATACACAAACGGGGCAAAACGATATCGTTTTGGGATTGCCATCGGCAGACCAAGCAGCCAGCGGTAAAACCCAAATGATTGGACATTGTGTGAATTTATTGCCTTTACGTAGTAAGATTGATACAACTATTAGTTTTAACGATTACCTCAAACAACGTAAGCCTGAGCTTCTTGATGCTTACGAGCATCAAAAATTTAGTTTTGGAGAATTGCTTCAAAAACTATTTATTGATAGAGATCCACCTAGAGTGCCTTTAGTACCAATGGTTTTCAATATCGATATGGGGATGACTGATGGAGTCGCATTTTCAGGCTTAAATTACATATTAAAAAGTAATCCAAGAGCTTACGAAACCTTTGAGATTTTTCTAAATGCATCTGGGTCTGCTGAAGCCCTCATTTTAGAGTGGTCATACAATTCCAACCTCTTCAAGCCAGAAACCATACGACAGATGATGGCTTCTTTTGAGGAAGTCCTTAACATTATAGTTGCTGATCCAAGTATCAAGATTGATGATATAATAAAAGTTGATGCTTCGGATTATTCAGACTTGAACGATACAGCCGCCTCTTATCCCAAATTACCGTTACATGAATTACTCTTTCAACAAGCACAAATCAATCCGTTAAAAAAAGCAATAAAATTTGAAGGTTCTGAAATCTCTTATATCGATTTAGAAAAACAAATTCACCAAGTTGCCCATTATTTAAAAGCACAGGGAGTAATAAATGGTGATTATGTAGCAGTTTCATTGCCACGTTCAATTGAATTGGTAGTAACATTGATAGCCATTATGGAATGTGGTGCTGCTTATCTTCCTTTGGATCCTAGCTATCCTAGCAAACGACTGGAGTTTATGTTCGAAGATTCGGAAGCCAAATTCCTGATTACGACAAAAACTTTATCGTCGGCATTACAATCAGACACAACAGTATTGCTTTTAGAAGATATATTTTCAGAATTATCAAAGTATCAAAAAACGCCTATAACCGAAAAAATAGACATCAATAACGTTGCTTATTTACTTTATACATCAGGTTCTACTGGCAAGCCCAAGGGAGTACCTATAACACATAAAAACTTGGTCAATCTATTATACAGCTTTTTGGAAAAGCCAGGTATAAAAGAATCAGATATATTAATCTCAATAACTACCATTTCTTTTGATATTGCCATGGCAGAGCTGTTTGCTCCGCTCTTAAAAGGAGCTAAACTGGTAGTAACCAACGAGGAGACAGCCAAGGATACTCGTTTATTATTGAACATTATGAAAGATGAGGCAATAACGATGATGCAGGCCACTCCTGCCACTTGGCAAATGCTTATATATTCTGGATGGGAAGAACCTTTACCAATCAGGGCCATATCTACAGGAGAAGCGCTACCGTTGGCCTTGGCAAAAAACATTTTAGATAGAGTAAATGAACTTTGGAATATGTATGGACCTACAGAAACTACCATCTGGTCTGCAATTGCGAAAATTTCAAAGGACGATAATTTGATAGCCATAGGCCATCCAATGGCAAATACGCAACTTTATATAGTCAATAAGCAAAATAAATTGGTAGAGCCCGGTAAAAGTGGTGAGCTTTGCATTGCTGGTGACGGGGTCGCTAGTGGTTATTGGAAGCGAGATGAGCTGACTTCTGAAAAGTTTATAAAAAATCCATTTGAATCAAAATTAGGGCCCATACTTTACCGCACTGGTGATTTGGCCAAATTACTTCCATCTGGAGAAGTCCATTGTTTGGGACGTATAGACCAGCAGGTCAAAATCAGAGGACAACGTATAGAATTAGGCGAAATAGAACAAGCCTTGGATGCTTTAGATGGAATAAGTTCTTCTGTAGTATTGCTGAATGAAGATATATTGATAGCAAATGTGATTGCAACTGAAAAAAGCAATCCAGTTACAGATCAAGTGGGTGCATGGAAAGAAATTCTAAAAGAAATGCTTCCAGCGCACATGATTCC
>JAGXIP010000168.1 GCA_024635585.1 Saccharicrinis sp.
CGACACTTGGATTAAAAGAGAAGCCAATATATTCCATAGCCTTAGCTTTGCCATTCAATTGGACACGCAAAAAAAATACTACCTTGCTAATAAATAGGTCATATTATACATTCCATAAAAGAACCTGAGCTGTAACGAAAATATAGTTCCAGTTTTTGTTTTATACATTTTTAACCACGATGGGACAATGTACAAAATTCTCTTTGTGTCCTTTGTGTGCACTTGGTGACCATTGTGTTTAATATTTCTAAATATTTCGCATGATGTTGCTTATAAAGCAAAGCATCAAATGCAATCTAAAACTTAAAGTGCTATCTTTTTATTAAAAATGATGTATTTTTACATGATATGAATATTCCAAGTGATTGCTTTGTCACCATCAGCACCTCTTTTACAAACAAAGCATGTCAATGGTTACCATTTTTTTGAACCCTTGTTATATAAGTAGCACAACGTATAAACTTAACAACATGCCATACAAAGAACCAAAAATAGAAAAAATGTTTTTTACCATTGGCGAGGTGGCCAAGATGTTCGACGTAAAAACATCGCTCATACGCTTTTGGGAAAAAGAATTTGAAATTATCAAACCCTTTAAAAATAAAAAGGGAAACCGAATGTTTACACCGGCCGATGTGGATAATTTCCATTTGATATTTTATTTGGTAAAAGAAAAGGGAATGACGCTGAAAGGCGCACAAAAAAAGCTGCAAGACAATAAAGAAGGCACGGTCAACAATTTTGAGGTAATAAAAAAGCTAAAAGAAATCAGAGGTGTGTTGGTGGAACTGAAAGATAATTTGGAAAAAGATGAGGAATAAAAAATTTATATTTTATGAATATTCAAGCCGAAAAAATAGAGATTATGAAATTGATTTTAGAAACGGAAAATCCGATTATTTTAGAATCAATCAGAGCACTTTTTGTGAAACGAGGAACATCAGATTTTTGGGAAACACTTTCTGATGCCCAAAAAGAGGATATCTTCAAAGGTATAGATGATATCGAGAACGGTAAAGTTGTGGATTACGATGATTTTATGAAAGATCATCTATAATGAGAAGAGTAATCCTATCCAAGCGAGCCTCCCGAAAACTTGAAAATCTGTTTACTTATCTTGAAACAAAATGGAGCATCAAGGTGAAAAACGAATTTGCATTTAAATTTGATAAGGGAATTAGAAACATTCGAAAATTCCCGATGAGCTGTAAGCAATCTGATAAAGTAAAAGGGCTTAGAATGCTTGTTCTCACAAAGCAAACCTCAGTTTTTTATCGATTCGATGATAAGGCAATTTATGTGGTAACAATTTTTGATACGCGAATGGATCCAGAACAATTGAGAAATCAAGCATAAGACTTTTACCTTATCTCATTATAAGACTTTACATATGAACGTACACCACATCACACAAATACTGGAAGACTTTGCACCCCTCTCCTTTCAGGAAAGTTACGACAATGCAGGGTTAATTATTGGAGATAAATACGCCGAAGCAACAGGCATCTTAATTACGCTTGATGTTACCGAGGAAGTGCTCGACGAAGCCATTGGCTTAGGCTACAACTTTATTTTAGCACATCATCCCATTGCCATGGGTGGCGTTAAGCGATTCAACGGCAATAACTATAATGAGTGCATCATCATCAAAGCCATCAAAAACGATTTGGCCATTTATGCAGGGCACACCAATGTGGATAGCGTAATGAAAGGTGTGAACGGCAAAATATGCGAAAAAATCGGTTTACGCGATTGTAAAATTTTAGAACCTAAAAAAGGTGAACTATTTAAAATAGTTACTTATGTTCCGCTGGCACAAGCCGATGAAGTGCGCACAGCTATGTTTGCCTCCGGCGCAGGCCATATTGGAAATTACGATAGCTGTAGTTTTAATTTGGAGGGACAAGGTACTTTTAGAGGCAACGAAAGCACGCATCCCTTTGCAGGTAAAAAAGGCCAACTCCACTACGAAAAAGAAATGAGGATAGAAACTGTAGTTCCTGCCCATTTAAAATCAAAAGTAATATCTGCGTTAAAACAAGCACATCCATACGAAGAAGTTGCCTACGACGTGTATTTACTGGACAATGCTTATGAGCAAGTTGGATCAGGCATGTATGGCATACTCGAAACAGAAGAAGAAGAGCTTGCTTTTTTAACAAGAATTAAAGAAATATTTGGTGCCGGAGCAGTACGTTACACCCGCTTATTAGGGAAACCAATAAAAAAAGTGGGGGTTTGTGGAGGAGCAGGCAGCTTTTTATTAAACAGAGCAAAAAGCATGGGTGCCGATATATTTATTAGCGGCGATTTTAAGTATCACCAGTTTTCGGATGCCGAAAATGAAATTATTATTGCCGATATTGGGCATTTTGAAAGCGAACAGTTTACTAAAGAGGTGTTTTATGAGTTACTTACAAAAAAAATACCTAATTTTGCGCTTCGTTTATCTAATGTAAATACAAATCCTATTAAATATTTGTAGCAGAATGGCAACAAAAAGTAAAAAAGCTGAAATGTCGGTAGAAGAAAAGCTAAAGGCATTGTACGATTTGCAAAGAGTGGCAACCGAGGTTGACAAAATCAGAACACTTAGAGGAGAGTTACCACTTGAAGTGCAGGATTTGGAAGACGAGATCGAAGGTCTGGAGACCCGTATTTCCAATTACGAAAATGAAGTGAAAGCCCTGAACGATTCTATTAATGAGAAAAAGAACGACATCAAAGAATCGGGTGTGCTGATTAAAAAATACGAAGCACAACAATCAAACGTGCGTAACAACCGTGAATTTGATTCCTTGTCGAAAGAAACTGAATTCCAGAAGCTTGAAATTGAGCTGAGCGAAAAAAGAATTAAAGAATTTACAGCAGATCTTGCAACCAAACAAGGTGTTATTGAATCGTCGAAGCAATTATTGGGCGAAAGAAAGGGAGACCTCGCTGCAAAAAAGAAAGAACTTGATGATATTGTTTCCGAAACAAAGAACGACGAAGACAAAAGAATCAAAAAGATTGGACAAATTGAAGATACCATTGAAGAGCGCTTACTAACCGCGTTTAAACGTATCCGATCCAATGCTATTAACGGATTAGCAGTTGTACCTGTTGAACGGGATGCTTGTGGCGGATGTTTTAATAAAATACCACCACAGCGACAGTTGGATATCAAATCGCGCAAAAAAATAATTGTTTGCGAATACTGTGGACGAATTTTGGTTGACAACGAAATAGATCAGGAAAAAGTTGAAGACTAGTTTTCTCCTATGACAAATATTTAAAGGCCACTCGCGAGTGGCCTTTTTTTATTACCTATATTTGCTATCAATTATAAGCCCTATATGATACGTGTTGTAAATTTACGAGTATTGTTTGCCGTATTTATTTTGTTGACCGTTCAAAAAGTAACAAGGTCGCAAAATATAAATACTGCATTCCAACGTAGTTTTTACGCAGTTCTAAACGGCAACAACCTCAGCAACGACTCCACTACAAAAGGATGCAGCCCAGCCGAAAAAGCCTATTTAAAGCATTATCAATTGTTTCTTAATAGGATGATAAGCAATACCGTATCCGATAGTTACAATGACCAACTTAAAAGCATTAGCGACACCTTGGATAAATATAGCGATGTTGAAGAACGCGCTTCAGCATTTTTGTCGGAGATATACTTACAGAAAGGCATTATAGAATATGTGGCAAATAAGCAAAGCGATGCCATATTCTCCTTTTTCAAAGGCTACAGATATTGGCAGAAAAGCGAGCGGGAACAAGCCGAACTTATTTCCAACTTAAAACTAAGGGGGATTTTCAACCTGCTTATGAGCTATATGCCACAGCCCTATAACCGATGGGCTGGATGGATAGGCTTTAGTGGCAACAGCCAAAAAGGTTTTGCTGCGCTGAATGCCTATTTAAACGCCAGTGATAACAACATTGGCTATGAGCAAGATGCCATCATTTATCTCGCTTTTAGCTATCTTAAATTTGAAGCAGGCGAAAAGGAGATAGAAAAATTAATTAACAACAAGCAAAGCAGCAACTTGACTCCTCTTGCACAGTTTGCCTTAACACGTTGCGCATTTAAAATACGCAAACCATCGCTAGTGCTACCCTGGTTTGCCGACAGTACTACACAGGCCTTTTTGCCCATGCTTTACCTAAAAGGTAAGTATCAGGTGTTAAGTTTCGATAAAAAAGCCGAAAACACACTTTTAGAATATATCAAAAAAAACAAATCTGGTCAGTTTGTTGCCGATGCACACCGCTACCTATCATGGCACTATTTTTTAAACGATGCTAAGGTAGAGTACCTGCAACAGCAAAAATTTATATCTAAGCTTACATCGTATCCAACGTGGGAGGACAGGCAGGCCAACTACGAAAATTCGTTAAACACACAACTCCATAAGGTACTGTTACAATCACGAATTTTATTTGATGTTGGGAGATATAAAGATGCAGTTGACACGCTCACCGTTCACCAGGCAAGCATTAAAGGATTGGCACAAAATATCGAACTTCAGTACCGATTAGGAAGATGCTATCAGATGCTTGACCAAAAAGCGAGAGCGATATTCCATTATTCAGAGGCTATAAAAATAGGCGATGACGACCAGAGGTATTTTGCACCTTATGCAGCTCTTTATACCTCAGAACTTTATTTGGAAGAAAACCCTGTTACTGCAAAATTCTATCTGGACGAAGCTAAAAGATTGAATAACGGCGAGCACAAGGATGATATAACCCGGAGAATTGATCTGTTACAACAGCGGTTTAAATAAAAATCATTATTAAACAATAATAAATTGAAACATTTTGCAATAGAAAGTAAAGGGCTTTCCGTGAAGCAAATATGGATGCAGCAGCTCCTCAAAGGCGAAGGTGAAATCCCGTTCCTGCAAGGTAAAAAGGGATTGCTGTTTTCTACCATCACCCTCGACAAATTCATAGACGAGGAACTGAGACACGATAAATTTTTATTGACGGACAAGGGTGGAAGAAGTATTCGCACTTATAGTAGTGGCGAGCAACGTAAGGAATTGTTGAAATATCAGATGCAACAAAAACCAGATTTTTTAGTCTTAGACAATCCCTTCGACTGTTTGGACACAGAGTCGGTTCATCAACTGAAAATACAGTTAGAAAAAGTGGCTGAAAACATTCCAATTATTCAGCTATTTAAAAGACACACAGACATCCTTCCTTTTATTACCAAGGTTCTTGAGATGTTACCTGGTGGCACATTGTATTGGCATCCGGTGCAAGCGTACATCCTAAATGCCGCAAAACACCTACAATCGCTCCATGTAACCATCCCCAGCGCCTTAAAACCCTTTGAAAATACACCCAGAGTGCTGGTGGATATGAATCGCGTGAGTGTGAGCTACAACAATCAAATTATTGTGAAGGATATATGCTGGAAAATAAAAAAAGGTGAATTTTGGCATTTGAAGGGATCCAACGGTTCGGGCAAAACAACCCTACTCTCTATGATTTACGGCGATAATCCCAAAGCTTATGGTCAGGAGCTGTACTTATTTGGTCATAAAAAAGGCAGTGGAGAGAGCGTATGGTCAATAAAGGAAAAGATTGGTTACTTCACCCCTTCGCTTACCGACAACTTTCGCGGTAGCCATAATGCCTTACAAATGATTATTTCGGGGCTGATGGATAGTGTGGGGCTATATGCGAAGCCCAGCGACCTGCAAAAGAAGTTGGCACAGGACTGGCTTAGGGTAATTAACATGGATGATAAAAAGCACCATCCCTTTAGTGAACTGTCGCAGATTAACCAACGCTTGGTACTCATTGCCCGAGCCATGATTAAACACCCTCCACTTTTAATTCTTGACGAGCCATCAACAGGTATCGATGATGAGAGCGCCAGACTCCTGGTTGCACTTGTCAACCAAATAGCCCGGCAAAGCAATTCCGCCATTATATATGTGTCGCACCGCACCGAACCCGGGCTAAAACCACATTTTACTTTTGAATTGGTTAAAAGCAATGAGGGCAGTACTGGAAGGGTGGTAGTGGATGCATTAATCAATAGACCGTTAGATAATAGACATTAGACTTATTTACAAACTACACATTATAAACGCGTTAGCGAAATTTAATAACACTACAGAAACTCTAACATTCAGTTAGTCACAAAAAATAACGAAGGGTTCTAAATAAAAAGTAACATTAAAATATTTTAAGGATAGATCACTTAAACTTATCTTATCAGAGATGATGAACTAACCCCACATAACTAAAAAAACGGCTCTTTAAAAAAAGAACCGTTCCTTAAATTATAATTTCCAAAACTTCTTCTTCCTATTTGGGAAGACGTTTGCGCTCGTGCTCTTGCAATAATATTTTGCGAATACGAATGGATTTTGGTGTTACCTCCACATATTCGTCTCCCTGTATATATTCCAACGCTTCCTCCAACGAAAAGATGATGGGGGGTGCCAAGCGTACTTTATCATCCGTACCTGAAGTACGCATATTGGTTAGTTTTTTGGTTTTTGTGATGTTAACTGTCAAATCTCCATCACGGTTATTTTCACCAATCACCTGACCTGTATATATTTTCTCCTGAGGTGCTACAAAAAACTCACCTCTGTCCTGAAGCTTGTCCAATGCGTAAGGTATGGCCGCCCCATCTTCCATAGAAATAAGTGAACCGTTTATACGTTTTGCGATATGCCCTTTGTAAGGTTGAAACTCGATAAAACGGTGCGCCATAATAGCTTCTCCTGCGGTAGCCGTAAGCATAGCATTACGTAAACCAATAATTCCACGCGAAGGAATAGTAAACTCAATAACTACACGCTCGCCTTTGCGTTCCATACTCAACATATCCCCTTTACGTTGGCTAACCATCTCAATTGCCTTTCCGGCATGCTCGTCCGGCAGGTCAATGGTTAGCTCCTCAATAGGTTCATGTTTTATAGCCGCTATCTCTTTTATAATTACACGTGGCTGGCCAATCTGCATTTCGTAGCCTTCGCGACGCATTGTTTCTATCAAAATGGCCAAGTGAAGTACTCCGCGCCCATAAACATTCCAAGCATCTGCCGAATTGGTATTTTCAACCTTTAACGCAAGGTTTTTTTCCAGCTCAGCATCTAAGCGATCTTTGATATGGCGCGAGGTAACAAATTTACCATCCTGACCAAAAAATGGAGAGTTGTTAATGGTAAACAACATGCTCATGGTAGGCTCGTCAATGGCAATAGGATCCAACGCCTCTGGGTTTTCTACATCTGCAATCGTATCCCCAATATCAAACTTTTCTAAGCCTATTATGGCACAAAGCTCACCGCATTGCACCTCGTTTACTTTAGTACGCCCTAATCCGTCAAAAATATTAATCTCTTTGATTTTTGTTTTGGTGATGGAGCCATCTCGGCTTACCAAGGCCACCTGTTGATTGGTCTTGAGTTGGCCACGGTGAACACGTCCTATGGCAATTCGTCCGGTATATGGCGAGTGGTCCAAAGAGGTGATAAGCATCTGTGGTGTACCCTCAAGTATTGTAGGGGCAGGTATATTCTCTAAAACGGCATCAAATACAGCCGATATATCTTCGGTTTGCTTTCTCCAATCGGTACTCATCCAATTATTTCGGGCCGAACCATAAATGGTTACAAAGTTTAACTGATCTTCAGTGGCCTCTAAATTAAACATAAGGTCAAAAACAGCTTCCTGAACTTCCTCGGGGCGACAATTTGCTTTATCTACCTTATTTATTACCACAATAGGTTTTAATCCCAGCTTAAGTGCCTTTTGCAAAACAAAACGTGTTTGTGGCATAGGTCCTTCAAATGCATCTACCAAAAGTAAAACCCCATCGGCCATGTTCAAAACGCGTTCCACCTCACCACCAAAGTCGGAGTGACCGGGGGTATCAATAATGTTTATTTTTGTGTCCTTGTACATTACCGAAACGTTTTTCGAAAGAATGGTAATTCCTCTTTCCCTTTCGAGATCGTTGTTATCCATAAAAAGCTCCTTCACCTCCTGATGATCCTTGAACAATTTACCCGCGAGTAACATTTTATCTACCAAGGTTGTCTTGCCGTGGTCAACGTGCGCAATAATTGCGATATTCCTTATGTCGTGCATATATTTATAAAAAATGAGGGTGCAAAGGTAGTTTTTATTTCGGTTCTTTTTCACTGTTGATTTTAAAATAATTGCATAAGCAATTGTATTTAAAGCTATTTAACCTATTGGCTTCAATTTATTAAGTATGAGTTGAAGAACGCTTTTTAAGCAGCTATAAATTAATTTAATGCAGATGGGATAAAATGTCCCAACGGAAGTAGAATTTTAAAAGTAGGAATTAATAATTAAGGTGGGCGGAGGAAAGAAAAAACATACTATAATCTCATGTATAAAACAATGGCTCAATATAAATACATACTGAGGTTTGGAATGGAACAGCGCTTTTAATCAGCCGCAACTTCTTCACTTTTTTTTCGAATGAACGCGGTAATCCGCTCCACGCTTCCAAAATTTTCCTCCTGCAGTTCAGTATCTTCTGTTACAATATTAAATTCACTCTCCAAGAAGTTGATTAGACCCAATAGACCCATGGAATCAAAAATTCCTTCATCAAAGATTAAGGTTTCATCTTTAATGTCGGATGGATTACAAAATGACGTTTCGGCAATAAATTTTCGTATAGTTTCTTTCATAATTAAAGGCTTAACCATTAACAGATATATATTTAAATCGTTTTTTCAAATTAATAATATTCATAGATGAGACCCTAAAAAACAAGTTACTGCTATGGTATCATCTGTTTATCCAGCTCACTATATTGGCTGTTTTGCGATTTATATTCAGGCACCAATTCCTTCATTCGGGCAACAAGGTGCTGATTGCTTTCCATTTGCAATGCCAATAGCAAGTTCTTCAACTTCTCTTCTACTGCACGGTATTCATACTGGCGTACTTTTGCAATCATTATTTTTTCGTGATGTGTAGGCATTGTATTTTCCTTAGACGCCAACAGTTCTTCGTATAATTTCTCTCCCGGTCGTAGTCCTGTATAGGTAATGTCGATATCCTCACCCAGTTTTAACCCGGAGAGGCGAACCATCTCCTTGGCTAGGTCAACAATTTTAACCGGATCACCCATGTCGAATACAAATATCTCACCTCCACGTCCCATAAAGCCGGCTTCAAGCACCAATTGGCAAGCTTCGGGAATAGTCATAAAATATCGGGTAATATCTTTATGGGTTACTGTTATCGGGCCACCCCGTTCTATTTGTCGTTTAAACAAAGGCA
Organism: Saccharicrinis sp.; assembly: GCA_024635585.1. Classification (GTDB taxonomy): domain Bacteria; phylum Bacteroidota; class Bacteroidia; order Bacteroidales; family Marinilabiliaceae; genus Saccharicrinis. The sequence continues at coordinate 9,292 of JAGXIP010000168.1, forward strand.
CCACCGAGCCATTTGAGCCCAACACATTACCGAAACGGGTGGTAACGAACTCAGTTTTGGTATCTGCTAATTGAGACAAGGCCTGGATGTAAATTTCACAGATTCGTTTAGAGGCGCCCATTACATTGGTTGGGTTTACTGCTTTATCTGTAGAGACCATTACAAATTTCTCCACATTGTTTTTAGCCGCCAGATCAGCTAATACTTTTACCGCCCCCACATTTACCCGGATGGCCTCATAAGGAAACTCCTCCAATAGGGGCACATGCTTATAGGCAGCAGCATTAAAAACTATTTGCGGTCGATATTTTTCAAACATCTCCCCCATTCTTTTCACATTGGTTGCATCGGCCAATATAACGTCGAACGGGGCATCGCTATGGGTCAACAACAACTCTTGCTGCAAATCATACAGTGCCGACTCGGCCATGTCCACCATCACTATCCTTTTAACGGGAAACCGCAACAACTGTCGCACTATTTCAGAACCAATGGAGCCGGCAGCACCTGTAACGGCGATCACTTTGCCCGCCAAACCATCCATTATCTGCAATTGGTTTAGCCTAATCTCTTCGCGCCCCAGTATATCTTCAATTCTAATATCACGTATCTGATTTTGGTTAGAGATACCATTTACCCAATTGCCCACGGATGGCATCACCTTTAACTTCCAACCTTTATCCAAACAAGCGTCCGTAATTTCGTGTTTACGCTTTACAGAGATATGATTGATAGCCAAAATAACCACCTCTACCTGTTTAGCTTCACCAATTCGAAGCGCTTTTTCCCAATTCATTACCGGTATAGAATGAAGCATTACATTCCATTTAGTGGGATTATCGTCCACAATGCCCACTACGTTGTACTGATTGTCCTTGTCGCTGCGGATGGCTTCCAGGGTTATCTGTCCCATATCCCCGGCTCCATATAACAACACATTGGTAGAAGTATTTTTCTTTGTCAAAGACACATAGGTTTCTTTTACTAAAATCCTAAATGTAAAACTTAGCACGATGGTCATCAAAAAATGAAATATTAATACCAAACGAGGTATTTTTATCGAATTATAACTGAATATATCAAAAACTGAACTGGAGATTATCAAAAAAAGGAAAGCTGAAAAACAAGCGATGGCCAACAGTTTTAATTCATTATAGTTACTGTGCCTGATCACTCCCCTGTAGGATCCAAACAAAAGAAAGGAAACTAAATATACACTCAACACCCAAGATGCTCCAATAACCATTTCAGAAACTGAATAGGTTGTCAGTTGAACATTTAACCTAAGTATAAACGCCAGCACAAAGGCATTGGCCGAAATACCCATATCAATAAGCAGAATCCACCAAGGGGATACCACCCGACCATTAAATACACTTAACAGTAATCTCTTCATTGTCACTGATTATTGAATTATAGCTCTACAATCGTTTAGTAATAGTTTTAGCAATTTAAGCTAATTATTCCCAAAGTACTTACTTATCCCTTACAATTCCCCAATTTTTATGACGAATATTGTAATAGAGTTTATAAAACAACAAGTTATTGATTTAGTTGAAATAGTTTGTACTTTTAAGCTTTGTTATGAACAGCGGAAAAAATATAAATAGCACTCTGGAAATTATGATTAACAACAATCATTCATCAAGGGGCCAATATAGTGTTTTAAGTTTAAAAGACGCCAAAATATGGAGTGAATACTTTAACAAGCTACCTGAATACCAACAAGATATATATTTTACACCTGAGTTTTATAATTTATATGAGCAAAACGGAAACGGAATTGCCAATTGCTTTGTTTTTACACAAAATGAAAATTTCGCCATATATCCATTTCTGAAAAATGAGATTATTTTTAATGGGGAAAAATATTACGACATTCAAGGCGCCTACGGGTATAACGGTGTGCTTTCTACAACTTACGATAGTAAATTTATCGATGATTTTTATCGGGCATTTGATATTTTCTGCAAAAACGAGAATATTATAGCCGAGTTTACAAGATTTCACCCCTTAATGGAAAATCATCAGTTTTCGGAACCATACATGAATGTTATCAAGGATCGACAGGTAGTATGGCTTGATTTAACAAAGGATTACGATCAAATTTGGAAAGATAGTTATTCCTGCAACAACAGGAATATGATTAGAAAAGCTCAAAAAAATGATATTAAACTGACAATTTCTGACAAAGAATCGGATTATAAGCTATTTTATGAAATTTATCATGCCACCATGAAAGAAGTGGGTGCGCAGTCCTTTTATTATTTCAACGAAGAATATATACTTCATTTCAAATCTTTAATTGGAAACAAACAAAAGTTATTGCTTGCGAGCTATCAGGGAAAGAACATTTGCGCTATGCTTTTGATGCTTAATGGCAAATATGCACATTACCATCTTTCGGGTAGAGTGAAAGAATATGCCCATCTAGCCGCTAATAATTTACTCTTGGATTTTGCCATACAAACAGCAAAGGAGCATGGTGCCCAACAGTTACATTTAGGTGGTGGCACTTCTTCTTGTCCGGATGATTCTTTGTTACGCTTTAAAACAAACTTTTCAAAAGCTAGAAGCACCTTCTATTTTGGATTAAAAACACACAATCATACCATTTACAATCAGATAATTAACCAGTGGGAACAGAAATTTCCGGAGAAAACGGATAAATATAAAAAGTTCTTGTTGAGGTACCGAATGTGATTGGAAGATAAATATTTCTCTATGAACGAATTGGAGATAAGCTTTAGACAGTTAAAAACAACTGTTTATAACAAAAATACTTTTGAAAATAACAGCCACACAGCCAGCAAAACTCATTGCTCATGGCACGTATTGCGTGGTATGTATGTAAATCCATAGCTAAGATGCTATTTCTTTTGGTATTTTTGCCATGCATACTATACAGAGTACAACACATAAGGCATGCAGCCGAAGTACCAAGTAACTTGGAGCAGATATTTGTTGTTCAAGTCCAGTGGGAAATGAACCGCCCCCTAAAAGGTCAAGGCCAATATATTATTCACTGTCCATCCCGACATAGAGCAATCCTATGACCTCATTACCTGATTCTTATATATAGCCGAATTATTGCCAGATTGTTCACGGCGATATATTTTATAGTTCAACCAAATTGAATTGGCTGGCATCGTTACCTGAAAATATACTAATGAATTTTTTAAAAACACTTTCGAAACATCATCAATTTCTTCGATAGCAGGAGCACCAATACAGCCGCCGAATCATTCAACACAAACATTGTAGAATTTAAACGTCAGTTCAGAGGGTGCATATGCACAACTCCTTCTGTTCAGGTTGACAAATATTTTTGAATGAAAGTAACAGCAAAGGTATAAACCCACGTTTCGGTTCTGATCCGCTATTCCTCCGAAAATTTTAGAACCTAGATGAAGCAGCTTAACAGCAAATTTAAATTCGGCGTTAAAAAAACACGTCTTATTGAAAAGTGTCTATATTAAATTGTATGCATGCACCGCCTAGTTCCTTATGTAATGCATAGATTAGAACGCTATCGTAAACGATGCAAATAAAGTACTTTTTAATTGAATGGAATAGTTTTATAAAGCCTTTACTATCGGTGAGCTAAGTCAGGGCTTTTGATTTTAAAAAACTAAAATGGGAAAATTATAGTAATTAAAGAAAACTATTCGGCCTTAGCCTTTTTAAAGCCATGCCTTATGTAAAACGTGTCTTAATTCATTATCATATAGATGTTTTTCATTACGTTAGATTCTCATTATCCATCTTGCCCAACATTTTAAGGTCGGGTTATGTTGTTAGTTTGCCATAAAGGTAAGAAGTGGTACCAGGCTGCGAAACCAATTAATGTTTAGTTAATCGTTCTCATGTATCTTCAAAAGAGTGTTCAACACTAATTTGTCAGACCTTAAAAAGTTATTATAATAGTTATAGTTATTATTCATCATATCGAAAATTACGTCTCTATTTTTCAATAAAAAATGTACTTTATTCATTAGTTCATTTTCTTTTTTGAAAACGAAATAGTTTTTATTCTCCTCAAAATCTCCAGGAATTTCATACTCTAATGGTTCCGATAGTATAGCTCGAGATGCAGCGACATATTCTCCAAATTTCCATCCAATAGAATTATGTAATCCTGTTGTAGCAATACAAATATTACTTTCCTTTATCACATTTAGAAAAGACTCTTTTTTTGTGATAGAAAATGGCATTTTTAAATCTTTCGACTCAATGTTTAAGTAACTATCATGTTGAAGCCCTCCAATAAAATTGTTACCAAATTCTTTTTGGCATGATTTTATACAATCTATTCTTGTTTTATTTATAAACTTTCTTTCCTCTTTTAAATGATTTGATTTTACCTCGTCGGGATCCCAAAGACGTGTTAAGAACAAAATCTTATTTTTTTTTGAAGGGATAGGGTAATATTCAAAATCCTTATAGTAAAAAGTTGTTTTTTTATAAAACTTTTCGAATATTAGATTGTGTCTTGACAAGTGCACGAAGGAATCATAGAACATTTTAGGGTATTTACCTTCTGGTTGAAAGGAAAAGTTCATACCCAAAGGGTAAACCATGCAATTTAAGGGGGCATTGTCGCGTATTTGTTTGTTACAACTCCTTTTGAAGTAAAAATCAGCTCTAATATTTTCTCTATAATATTTTAAATTGTCTTCAATTGAACCACTAATCCAATTCAACCCATCCAAAGTATCATAGACAAACTTATACCTATTGTTAACCAATACATTAAGCAGTGGTTTGTTCTGGTGGGTCGATGTTCTCTTAATTATGGTTTCAACAATTCCAATTTTTCTTAGCTTTTCAAACCCATCATATATTTGACTCAAATGTGGAGATGGAACATAATCAAATTCGCATTTAAAAAATGGCTTCATTTTAGAGTAATCTATTTTGGATTCAACAATAATATGCGACTAATATTCTACCGTGGATGCTGCGATTACGTTTACTGACTTACGCATAGGCTTAAATTTAAACAATAACACTGAAAAGCTCAAAGCAATTTATTTAATAGTTACTTGCCCCAATAGCTATTTATACAATAGTTTATAGCTTCCTATGTAAGTTAACCTAAAAATATATTCCTAATTTCTAACCTTTGCAGACGAATACTATTGACTATGATTCTTATCGTATTTTATTAATAACGTCGTAAGATTTTAATCTATAACCACTCCAGTTTTTTAATTTATGCAAATAAAAATACTAGTAAATTTATTTAAAATCAAATTAACCTGGTATTATTTTAAGAATTCATTTCCGTTTAATATCGCTTATATCAAGTTTATTACTAACCTCTCAACGATTTTAAAGTTATTCAATCATAACATGAAACACTAAATTTACTAATAGATCGAATACTATCGTTTAACGATTATCAGGTTTGTACAAAATGCCAACTTTAGCTAGCATTATTGGTCATAAGGATATCGTCATTCCCCATAACAAAATGTCAATAAATAAAAAACACCTTTCAATATAAGGACTAATTATATTATAGTGACCATTTTTTTATACTTTAGCCATGTTTTATAGCGCATCAAAACCGCACACGCAACATAATAACTAACAAATTACGACTGATGTTATGACAACAAATCCCAAGCAATCGGAAGATACTTTCAACCTTAAAGAATTTATTAATTTAGCCTTTTCCAATAAATATTTTTATTTAATTAGCATTGCAGTTTTTGTATGTTTGGCATATGGGTACAATAGACTTGTTCCTACCACCTATCAGGTCAATTCAGTCATTGGTCCTACCGAGGACGGTCGTTCCTCCTTGCTCCAAACCAATGATTATTTTAACGGAATGGCCAGTCGGGGTCAAGCAGGCAACATAGAGGATGACATCAATAGCTTAAAATCCTTCAGTTTGGTATCAAAGACAGTTGAGGATCTCAATTTAGAAGTCAGCTATTATAAGCAGCCTTTAGAGTTTTTAAACAGCACCAAGTTACGCCATCTAAAAGCGGCTTCTCCAATTTATGGAAGCAATGCATATATTGTCAAAATGGACAAATCCCATCCTCAAGCTATAAACACCCCATTTTACATAGATATTGTTGATGAAAGTTCTTTCCGGCTTCAAGTATATAGTGATGAAGCTACTATTTACAATTATCTTGACAACCAAATCATAAGCGCTAACAATGTAATTGAATTTGACAGCATCTGCAGTTTTAACCAAACCATAAACTCTCCCGGTTTCAAATTTTCTGTGAGCTTAAACAAGGAAAACTACGTCAATGGTTTAGAGAAGGCCGGCAGCAACGATTTCTTTTTTGAATTCAACCACATAGATATGATTTCGAGGTACTATCTGCGAAAACTAAAGGTTGAACCCGTTAGCGTTCGTTCCACACTGATAGAATTGAAACTTCAGGGAGAAAATCTGAACCTAACCGTTGATTTCCTGAACAACTACGTACAGAAATTTTTGAACGATAACCTTTCCGAGAAAAATAACATTGCCATTAACACCATCAATTTTATTGACTCGCAGCTGTCTGAGATTTCGGATTCGTTGGTTAAGTCTGAATCCGAACTAAGCAACTTTCGCGCTAACAATCAGGTTACTGACCTCAATTATCAAGGGCAACAAGCATTAACTCAGATTACACAAGTAGAAAATGAAATAAGCACGCTAAAGGCACAGGAAAAATACTACGACTACATCCTGGATTATTTCAATAACAACCAAGATATTACCGGTTTAATACCCCCATCATCTGCCAATGTAAACGACCCAATTATGAATTCCATGATTATGGATCTGCTCACACTCAATTCCGAAAGATTATCCATTTTGAGCAATAGGGCAGAAAAGAGTCTTTTTCTTGGGCAGGTAGAGAACAAAATCAACGTTCAAAAACGGACGATTATCGAAAATGTTAAAAACAATCTGAACGCTTTGGAATTGAGTTTGAACGAAAACAATTACAAATACAATAAACTTACGCGCGAAATTTCAAGATTACCCAGAACAGAGCTTAACATGGTTAGTATGGAAAGGCAATTTAACGTTACCGACGCCATATATTCCTTTTTACTTCAAAAGCGATCAGAGGCAGCCATTGCCATGGCCTCCAATGTACCTGATTTTGTAGTTTTAGATCCAGCACGAAAAGTAACCAGCGCAATTGTTGCCCCCAAAACAGCCATCAATTACCTATTGGCTTTGTTCTTCGGATTTTTCATCCCTACCCTTGTTTTAATCTTAAAGGGATATTTCAACCAAAAAATAACCTCCGTAAAAGATATCGAAAACGTAACCAATGAACCTATTTTAAACTTTATCTACACCAACAACCATAACTCTGAGCGAGTGGCCATCGATTTTCCAAATTCTTCGTTAGCGGAATCGTTCCGAAATTTACGAAGCAATATTTTCCTAAAAATCAATTCAAGCCCCCAAAAAGCAATCTTAGTTACATCTTCCTTACCTAAAGACGGGAAAAGCTTTATTTCATTTAACCTGGCAGCATCCATTGCCGCCGTTGGACATAAAACCGTGGTTATTGACTGCGACCTGCGGAAACCCACACTGCACAAAAAATTTAACGTTGATAATCAAGTCGGCCTTTCAAATTATCTGTATAACGAAATGAGCATAGAAGAAATCATCCTTAAAACAGATATAAAAAACCTCTCGTTTATTTCTTCCGGACCTATTTTACCCAATGCATCCGAGTTAATAGAAGCTGGTAAACTGGATGAAATAATTAAATACTGTAAGAGCAGATTTGACTACGTAGTTATTGACTCCACACCGATAGGAATTGTATCAGACGCTTTTACTCTGATGAAATACGCAAATCATACACTTATGGTGTGCAGAAATAACTATACCAATAAAAACATTTTCTTTAAAACGCTGAATAAATTAAACATGAACCTTACAAGTAATTTTGACATTGTTTTTAACGACCTGGACGTTAAAAAAAGCAATTACAAGAGATACGACAGCTATTATATAAACCCTACAAAATAATAAGTAAGCCAGTAATATTAAACGACTATTCATGCTAAGGAAGGCTATCTCACATGAGATGGCCTTTTTTTATATTGCATTTTTTACACCTTAACGCTTTACGAAAATCAGAAATTAAAAACGCATGCATTGTTCGAAAAGTATAAAAACTAAATTTTTCGCAACCTTGTAGAATTACGTTCGTATCAATAATTTGGTAATTCATCCTACATTTGGAACCTTTTATCAACATTATGCATCAACTAAGACGGAAGGGGACGTCCGATGCTAAATGATTTTTTTTAAATTTCAATTTACAAATCACACACAACACAACACAACACAAACAACATGAAAACAACAATCTTATTTTTATTACTTACTTTTTGCACCGTCCTTTCTGCCAAAAAGTACTATGTATCTACCACCGGCAGCGACGGCAATCCCGGGACAATTGATCGCCCTTGGGCTACTTGGGATAAAGCTTTTAGCTCCAAGCTAATACTACCGGGCGATACCGTATATTTTCGAGGTGGGGTATATTACTTGGAGCCATCTGAGGCCTTTGGACCCAAAACAGAAAGGTCCGGTATTAAAGGAAGCCCTATATATTATCTGAATTATCCTGGCGAAAAACCAATACTTGATGGAGATAGGGTTACAACGGACGTTTCGGCATATACCTCCAAGCAACGTAGAGGTGTACAGATATTTCGTCAAAGCTATTTGTATTTTAAAGGGTTGACCGTTCGTAACATCAAACAAATAGATGGAGAGACAGATACACCGGTTGGCTGGTACATAGGACTATCCTCAAATATTACCTTTGATAATTGTGTTGCTCAGAACATTTGGGGCATAGGATTTAAAAATGAAAACTCTGATCGAAGCACATTTCTAAATTGTGATGCCTACGATTGTGTAGATTGGATAACAAGTGTTCCTGTTGAGAATCCTGCTCCCGGGAATGATGGCTCTGGGTATAACGATCATAATAGGGTAGACACTAAATTTGAAACATACTATATCAACTGTAGAGCTTGGAGATGTGGAGATCAGGGTTTTTCTACTGGATCTATTGGGCTTTCTCATTATGATGGCTGTTGGTCGTGGGACAATGGCAAACTTGAAGGGGGTGGACATGGATTTAAGATGGGGTGGATAGTAACTATTGATGAAACAATAACAAACAGGGTATACAAAAATTGTATAGCAATTAACAATAGGCAAAGAGGTTTCGACACAAATGATCAAACGTATCAATCAGGTAGTTATCTTTTAATAAATAATATTTCTTACGCCAACAAACAGCAAGGTTTTATTATTTTTAACACCATTAGTCCGGAACGTCTTGAATTACGGCGCGAATACTACAATAACATAGCCTATGATAATGTGCTGGCAGATGTTTTACCGGTTCAGGATGCGGTATACACTCATTCCAACAACAGTTGGGATAGCGGCATAACACTTTCTGACGATGATTTTATTTCACTTGATTCAACAGGTATTAGCGCCCCCAGAAAGCCTGACGGTTCGCTGCCCGACATTGATTTTTTGAAGCTTGCTCCAGGCAGTCGTGCCATTGATGCAGGCGTAAACGTGGGGCTGCCGTTCACAGGAAAAGCACCAGATCTTGGTTGGCATGAGTTCAAATCACAGACAATTGTAGAACCTATAAAAATAGCTACCTATACATTGGAAGATGCCACAAACAAGGTAAGCATAGCATTTTATGCTCCACGGACGACCACAATAAACATCAAAGTGCTCAATAATGCTGGTTCTCAAGTAATTTCTAAAGATCATTACTCGATTATTGGGGACAACAACAAGGTTGAGGTGGATTTGACCGGATTGCCCCCAGGGGCTTATACGATTCGTTTGATCGATGGATCGACATCCGACACTTGCACAGTTACAACATTGGACAAGGCAGCAATTGATACATTTGAAATTGTCAAAAGTTTCCCCAATCCAACGACAGATCTTTTCGCCGTCCAGTTTTATAGTCCTTCAGCATCAAACATCTCCTTAAATGTAGCTGACGAAACCGGGCAAATTGTTCTTACGAACAACATTCCCGGAAAAAAAGGAATGAACAAAATAGTGTTAGATATGTCAACATTGGAAGTGGGAATTTACCGTGTAAAAGTGAAAAATGGAACTTCTGAGAAAAATGCAACGGTATCTAAGCTTAGTACACTGTAAGCACTTTTAGTAGTCAGGTAATTATAATCTGCAGCCAAATAGAGCTTAGCGTTTAAATTAATTGCATATAAACAATTCTCAGGCGATCGATTTATTTGATCGCCTGATTCTTTTCAACATTATGGGCTTGTTTTTCCACAGGAAGAGTTTGCATTTTTGAATTGAGTTAGCTTTATCGAAACGGCCAGTTCGCCTGAGGCACTCTCCACATTATAATTTCCATAAAGGATTCTACGCATTTGCCCACCAATTGCTATCCAGATCCATCTTAGACAGATTGGATTGCGCTATAGAAACTTCGAAATCTCCAATCGTAACATAAGCTGTCCATTCTACAAAAGAAAATACCACCTTAACATTTGTCCTTATTGTTTGAAAATTACAACCTTAGGTGGTCTATCTTTATCATGTTGCTTTCTCACCTATTATTTTGTCAACTTATCCTATATTTGTATAGTTTCTTCAATTTAATATTATAATTGCATACACAACACAACAAGATGAAAGCAACATTTTTATTATTTTTACTTACTTTTTGCACCATTCTTTCTGCCAAAAAGTACTATGTATCGCCCTCGGGTAGCGATAAAAATCAGGGAACGCTTAATAAGCCATGGGCTACATGGGGAAAAGCATTTAACACGGCTACAAGGCCAGGCGACACTACTTATTTTAGGGGGGGAGTATATTATTCTTTATCCAGACAGGGTGAAACAGACGGCATTAAAGGAACTGCTCAAAAACCAGTCTGTTTTTTTAATTATCCCGGAGAAAAACCAATCCTTGATTGTGGTAAAAAAACCACGCCATCCGAAGGTGTAGTGTTCTACCACGCCAATCATGTGAAATTAAGGGGTTTAACGGTTAGGAACAATCATCAAATAGAATATGATAATCAAAGTGCCCACGGTTTTTATTTTTATTTATCAGGACACGTAACCATTGATGAATGTGTGGTTCACGATATCGGATTCAGGGGCTTTTATTTTTTTGGAGTAGACACACTATTTGTTAATAATTGCGATGCATACAATATTGTGGATAGTCTTTCTTCGGCTCCAGGTAATGCCGGAGATGGGTTTATAATGAGTGGAAGAGACGAAAGTGACACCAGTGATTATGCCGTATTTAAAGGATGTAGAGCATGGCATGTATCCGATGATGGTTGGGATATCCATAGCAATGGTTATATTGAATTAAATAATTGCTGGGCTTTCGATTGTGGAGGGTACAAAGATTTTGCCTGGGGTAATGGTATAAAATTAAACTTGTCTGTAATTAAACCCAGGACTATGCTATCGAGAAAAGTGGTTAATTGCCTTTTGGCGTACAATAGAGGCAGCGGTTTAACCACGAATGAAGGAAAGGATACATACCCACTTCCCACCGAAGTATATAATAATACATCGGCTTTTAATGGCCTCTACGACCATGCAGGGCATGGCTTTACCATAACCAGCGCGGGAGGTAACAATGCCGCAAGACTTCGCAGGGTATTTGTGAATAACATTGCATACGGCAACAAAAATAGGGATATCAACAAAGTTTCGAAGGCCGCTCACTACACCCACTCACACAACAGTTGGGATATACCTGTTAGTCTTACCAACGAAGATTTTGTTAGTTTGGACTCCACAGGCTTTAGTGCACCGAGAAAACGCGATGGTTCTTTACCTGATTTTGATTTTATGAAACTCAAAAGTGGCAGCAAATTGATTGACGCTGGAACAGATGTTGGATTATCCTATGAAGGGAAAAAGCCCGATCTTGGATATAAAGAATATGTAAAGAATAACCAAACTGTGGAATCTTTACAAATAACTAATTATTCGCTGCAAGAAGCCACAAACACTGTATCCATTGCTTTTTATTCTCCACAGGCCGCTACTATTAAAGTCAAAGTACTCAACAATTTTGAAAAGCAAGTAATTTCCACCAACCATAACTCCACTGTGGGGAACAATAATAAGATTGACGTAGATTTGAGCGGATTGCTGCAAGGTACTTATACTATTCATTTGAGCGATGAATCGACAGCTGACAGCTTTAAAATAACAAAAGAGGACAAGGCTGAAGCAGATCAAATGGAAATTATCAAAAGCTTCCCTAATCCCACTGCAGATCTTTTTGCGATCCAGTTTTACAATGATTCAGAAAACGTGGTTTCGGTAAATGTATATGATAAAACAGGAGAAATCGTGATTACGAAAAATATGAATGCAAAAAAAGGCACGAATAAGATAGTATTGGATTGCTCCACATTGAAAGTCGGCATTTATAATATTGTATTGGACAACGGAATTTCAAAGCAAAGCACTACGGTATCAAAGATAAATCTTCTGTAGTACTTTAAAAACAAACTACATACCCATGAAAATCCTAATATTATTCCAGTACGACAACCACAACAAACTAATAGACAACCTAGGCAGTGAGTTGGTGAAAAAAGGGCTATCGGTAGCATCCTTTAATGTAGTTAGCTTTAGGCATGTTTGTTACAGCAATTTACAAAAGCCCTGGTGGGTGCATATTATGCAGCCTTTGCTTATGGTTCCAAAACTAAGGGGAATACTTGCCCTGATGGTTAAAAGGGTAGCTATTATAAATATATGCAAATCATACGACTATATAGATATTCACGTTTTAGACAACATTTATGATGACATCATTCCCTTATTAATAAAGCAAAATAAAAAAGTTAAATTCACCATTTGGGGATCTGATTTTTTTAAAGCTACCCCGGAAAGAAAAGAAGAACAAAGAATACTTTATAAAATGGCAGATACCGTGCAGGTAGTAACGGAACAAATGCGCAAAATTGTTACTGATTATTTTCCGGAGATAAAAGAGAAAACCAAGGTAGCAGACTTTGGAAACTCAAATTTAGCAAACATAAAAAAACAGCTGTCTAAAAAAGAGTCGAACTCATTTAGGGAAGCTTTCAACATACCTCACGATAAAATAATTATTGCTTTGGGCACTAATGCCAGCGATAGGCAGCGCCATACACTCCTATTGGATAACTTTAGTAAACTTAACACAGCGCTTAAGGATAAAATATTCTTGATGATTCCTATGAATTACGGTGGCAATACCGGGTATATCAATTCGGTGCGAGAAAAAGCGGATTCCACTAGTATTCCTTTTGTTATCATCACGGAGTTTATGCCTAAGGACGAGTTTGCAAAAATGGTGGTTGCCTGCGATATTGTTATCACCATTCAAGTTACCGATTCGCTTTCGGCAGCTCTTCAAGAATTTCTTTATGCGGGTTCCATATTAATAGCAGGAGATTGGCTTCCCTATGAAATTTACAGGGATAACGGAATTTACTATCGCACAGTTTCTTTAGAATCATTAATGCAAACAACAGAAGATACCATCCTTAATTTTGAAAGTATAAAATTAAAATGCGAGCATAACCAAGAAAACATTTTTAAATTAACGGATTGGAGCCATGCCATTGACAAATGGGTAAATATTTATCGCTCGAAATAAATATATCATCGACTAAAAACAGGATTGAAGCATTCAAAGGCATACGTTTTACCGCATATTCTATATATAAGACTGTAGCACTTACTCAATAACAACAATCTCTAGCTGTCCCCTAAAAAGCAATAGATTGGTTAAGAAAATTCGGCAATTAAGGTATGTTCTGCGAAAGATCAAAAAAAATAATACAAGAATTATACAACCCTGCTTAAATCCGATTAACGCTAATAAATAAATTTAATAGTGGGTTGTGCAATGCACAATACAGGAAAAATCCTCCACAGTTCTACAGAGTAGGCTCTGCGGCAACACAGCGCAAGCATGTTAGATATCGATTAATTAAACCTCCGCCCTCTCCTCCATCTGAAGGGATTCTTACCATCCTTACTTGAAACAAGAAAGTAATAAACCACTCACCATCATAGCTTTACGCGAGCACATAGCGCCTATGCTGAAGCTACGGCGTAAGCATTTAGTTACGCTGTGGAGGCGCTAAGAGTGGAGCAATAGGTTAAGGCTGCCAGATTAGGGCTTCGCATGCCCAAAGCCTAAAGCGACCGAAGGGTAATCACAATGGAGTATTATTCAAGTTGAGCGTTTTTTTTGAAGCACTATTTACTGTATCCCTTTCATTATCTATCCTTCTGTTTTTAACCACATTATACAATAGAAAAATATAATAATTTAAAATAACTGATAATATTTATATATAGGTCATTTTTTATAAAACCCTTTGGGTTAATTATTTTCTATTGTAAAGCGCTATAAACTAATTGAATACTAAGCTAAAAAGACATAAAAAATACTATTACACAATGCAGGTAAAAAGGGTGCGTGGCATAGATTTTGACTTATCTTGAATTCAGCATTGAGATTCAATGATCAGTTCTGACGAGTTATCAAATTAAAACGTCGAATGCAGAAAATAAGTATTTACTTTCTATTTACAATCTAACTAATTTTGATAAATCCATATAAGACAAACTAAAGTTTAACTAAAAATTAATATTTTTATATGAAACATTTCGTACTAAGTCTTTCCCTTTTTTTTGTGTCACTTGCTTGTTTCTCACAAGAGGTTTTAGTTTTAGATGCACTTGAAACCGATTATTTAAATGTCCCCAGGAAAGAGCCCGTGCAATTAACTATTAAACGTTCTTTTTTTAGATTTGACGATAGTAGATTTTTTATTTTGGAGGCAGGCGATAATACAGACGACAATACAACAAAAAACAATCTGGATGGCGCCATGATTATCGGCAATAAATTTGTTTGGACTGCTGATAATGATGATCAGGCAAGCACCCAGCACAGCCTTATGCTCGGTAATAATATTAACTACACCATCCGCCACAATTATTTTGATAGGCTAAGATATACGTCTGTTTTTAAAAACCCCGGTGAGGAAGCTATGGAATGGACAGATGGAGCACACGCTTACAATATACATAAAAATACCAGGGCTCTTATCATTAAGGGCATGTCGGGCGTTAGGATATATAACAATACTTTTTATGCCAAAGATCTGAGTCCACTTTATCACATTAGTATCGAAGAAAACACGGGTAGCGAACCGGCTGTTCCTGCCACTAAAATAAAGATAAAGAACAATATTTTTTATCAGGATGCCAGTATCCCCGCGTTCAGGATTCGACAAAAATCTGGGCTTGAAGGGCTTGAATGCGACTATAATATCTATTATTGTGAAAACCGCGAGGATAAGCAACCTTACTTTGAAATAGAGGGTGAAAATATTAGCTGGGACGAATGGAGAGCCTTGGGTTTCGATAAGCACTCTATTATAATGGATCCTATATTTACGGACACGGAAAGCTTTGTACCAGTGGAAAGACTTAATTTTGGCGTGGATTTAGGTAGTGACCACGCTACGGGCTTAGCTACAACCACCACATGGGAGCTGGGTAAATATCCGGATACTGCGGAACAAAATGGAGAGTGGCAGGTAGGTGCTGTTTTATACGGTGTAAATACATTAATTTCAAACCATGAGAGCACTAATCCCTCAGAACAATCAAACCTCGTGATCACTTACCCTAACCCAAGTACAGGAGTTTTTACCGTAGAGTTATCAAAAGCTTTGGCAGACATAACTAATCCGATTACTATCACATCATTGGACGGGAAAATTGTATACAATGAAATAATACCGAAGGGTGAATATTCCATAAAAATTGATTTATCAAATGTATCACCGGGCTTTTATATTTTATCCAGTGAAAATTCTAATTTCTCGAAAAAAATAAGAATTAAATAATTTAATTTATGATTGCCATACATAGTCTTTACTAAGCATACTTTTAACTATCAGCTGAGAAACTATTTTTTCACTATAAAAATAGGAAGAACTGGCGTACAGTAGTCTTAATTAGTTACGAACAAAAATAACATTTTATATTACACCCAAAAATGAGCCATAAAAATACGGTATTTTAAAGAGGAAAAACAGAAATAAGCTTTGATTTTTCGGCTGAGGAAATAAGTAGTGAGTACTAATCCAAAACATGGCACAAGCCCCAACGTTGCTACGCTAAAATAGAAAGCACGGGCAAGGGACTGAACGTCCGGCATGTTATAAGCAATATGAACGAGTCGGATGCCCGTTCGATATACTTCAATTTTTATGTGAAACGCTTATTCGGCAATGTGTGAATGATATAACTAATAAACAGAATTGTGTAACACTTTCTTGGATTCATAGCCTAACCTTTGTAACGTGGAATAATATCCAACACTGTATTGCCAGTTACAACAATTAAAACTTAAAGTCATGAATAAACGGAATAAGTCTATCCTGGGTTTGAATCAACATGGCCAACCAATTATTCTCTTTGAAAATACAATCCTCAATCTTTCTTATTTTATAAAAATCTAACATAACTATTCATTACAAATCCCATATACTTTAAATCGAAGATTAATTATTAATTATAACTAACATGAAATATTTCGTACTAAGTCTTTCCCTTTTTTTTGTGTCGCTTACTAGTTTTTCGCAAGTGAATTTAGTTATTGATGCACTGAAAACCGATTATCATAACGTACCAAGGGAAGTACCCACTAATCTAATAATCACGCGTTCTCTTTTTAATCCCGCCCTCACCGATGGATACACTGTGCAGGCAGGCGACAATACGGACGCGATAACACAACACAATCTGGACGGAGCCCAAATTATCGGCAATAAATTAATTTGCACCACCTCTAATATCGTTGATGGAACATCTCGGCATGGTCTAATGCTTGGCAATAACATAAACTACCACGTTTACCATAACTACTTTGACCGTCTCGGATATAGTGCCACCTATAAAAACGGGGGGGAAGTACCCATGGAATGGACCGATGGGGCGCATGCTTACAATATACAGCGTAACTGCAGGGCGCTACTTATTAAGGGTATGTCAGGCGTAAGAGTATATAACAATACGTTCTATGCCAAAGAATACGGAGCACTTTACCATATTCGTATCGAACAAAACACGAAAACTGTTATCGATGTTCCTGCGACAAACACCAAAATAAAGAATAACATATTTTACCAAGAAAAGAGTATTCCTGCCATTCAAATTGAACAAGCATCATGCCTTGAAGGTCTGGAGTGCGACTACAATGTTTATTACTGCACCAACCGACCAGATAGAAAACCCTACTTTGACGTGGGTAGTATTGATGATGAAGGTAACGTAATTTTAGATGATCAAGGTGAAGTTGTTTACACCCGATATACTTGGGATCAATGGAGAGCTTTAGGATATGACACGCACTCGGTAATAATGGATCCAAAGTTTATAGACACGGAAAACTTTGTGCCAGTGGAAAGACTTAATTTTGGCGTGGATTTAGGTACTGCCCACGCTACGGGCTTAGCTACAACCGCCAAGTGGGAGCTGGGTAAATATCCATATACTGCGGAACAAAATGGTGAGTGGCAGGTAGGTGCTGTTTTGTATGGTGTAACTACCTCAATAAAAAACCCTGATACAAGTGCAAATTCCTCGGATAAATCAGAACTTATAATCATATACCCTAACCCAAATAACGGAGTTTTTACGGTAGAACTGCCTATAGATTTGGCAGAAGTAGCTAATCATATCCATGTTGTATCCATAACAGGAAAAATTATTTACAACGGAACTATACCAATGGGTGAATATTCTATGAAAATAGATTTATCAAATGTACCACCGGGTATTTATATACTTTCTGCTGTAAATTCTAACCTCGTGAAAAAAATAAGAATCCAATAATTCCTTCTGCAACAGTGCTTTTAAGCACCTTTACCTTAATGTTGTGCCAAAAAATGGCGGAATATTAGGGTAAAGGCAGGTATCTAATATGGGTAGAACCAATAAGCCGAACAAATATCATCACGATCCGTGTGCCGCTTCTCAACCGC
The DNA here is from genome assembly GCA_024635585.1 of Saccharicrinis sp. Lineage (GTDB taxonomy): Bacteria > Bacteroidota > Bacteroidia > Bacteroidales > Marinilabiliaceae > Saccharicrinis. The sequence continues at coordinate 27,414 of JAGXIP010000168.1, forward strand.
TAGCGCCTCCGCAGAGTAGTTTTAGTGCTCGCGGAAAGCTATATGCGTACGCAGTAAAGCTTTCTCCGAAGGCCAAAGCCTTACTTTTGCGCCAAAGCTTCAGCGAAGGAGTTAGTGGAGGTACAAGGGATTTTCATCACCATTTTTTTTAGGATGGAGTGAAGGATAAATGCCCAACTTGATTGAGTAATCTTCAACGGAGCATTAATCAAAAACCCATTCTGGGGACTTATGAAATTACACTAAAACAAGGGCGTTATTTACCCAATAAAACGTCGTTTGCGAAAAAATAATTTTAATATTTTTCTATTTCCCCTAACTATTTATGACAAATAACGTATAGTCTAAAACAAAAATTTGTTATAAAAAATTTTAATTGACATGAAACCTTACACACTTACCATTTCGCTTTTTTTTATTTCGCTTACATGTTTTTCACAAGTGGATTTAGTTTTGGATGCTCTTGAAACTGATTTTTATGACGTGCCAAGGGAAGAACCTACTGATTTAACCATCAGGCGTTCCTCATTTATATCGGACGCTGCATCAGGATTCATTTTGTTGGCCGGCGACGGCGGTAACATCACAGCAACGCAAAACAATTTGGACTGCGCCAAAATAATCGGCAATAAGTTTGTTTCTACTACTGGTGGAACCGATCGGAATGCTATGTTGCTCGGCAATAACATTAACTATATCGTTCAGCATAATTACTTTGACCGGGTAGGATATAGCTCTTCATACCGAAATGGTGGTGTACTCCCCATGGAATGGACGGCCGGTGCCCATGCTTACAACATACATAAAAACACCAAGGCACTGCTAATTAAGGGCATGTCGGGCCTTAGAGTCTATAACAATACTTTTTTTGCCAAAGAAAACGGATCGCTTTATCACATTCGTATCGAAAAAAACAGGAATTCCGATATCGATGTCCCTGCTACGAACACAAAAATAAAGAATAACATTTTTTATCAAGAAATAAATATCCCTGCCATCTTCATAGAACAAGAATCTTGCCTTGCCGGTCTCGAATGCGACTACAACGTTTATTACGCTGAAGATAAGGTAGATAAAAAGCCTTACTTTGATATAGGTGAAAATAGATATACTTGGGATGAATGGAGAGCCCTAGGTTACGACACGCACTCTATAATAATGGATCCAAAATTTATAGACACGGAAAGCTTTGTGCCATCGGAAAGACTTAATTTTGGCTTGGATTTGGGTAGTGACCACGCTATTGGCTTAGCTACAACTGCCAAGTGGGAGCTGGGAAAATATCCAGATACTGTGGAACAAAATGGGGAGTGGCAAGTAGGCGCTGTTTTGTACGGGGTGAATACCTCAATTAAAAACCTTGACTCAAGCACGAATTCCTCGGATGGCTCAGACCTTATTATCACGTACCCCAACCCAAGTACAGGGATTTTCATGGTAGAACTGCCAAAGGACATGGCAGAAGTAGCCAATACGATTAGTGTTGTATCCATGACAGGAAAAATTATTTACAACGGAACTATACCAATGGGTGAATATTCTATGAAAATAGATTTATCAAATGTATCACCGGGCTTCTATATCATTTCCTGTGTAAATTCTAACTTCTCAAAAAAAATAAGAATTCACTAATGTCCTTTGTAACTAACAGTCGAAACCTAATATAAGGAACCGTAATCCTATAAATTCATGTTGTTGGGGATATCCTATATCTAATTGTCCATGAAAATAAATTCCTCATGTAAAGATTCGGAATGACAGAGTAGTATGGATTGAAAGGGGTAAGGCTCCTTTCAATCCATCTTCTCAACGCTTCATCTAAGTTGCCCTGTCATTTTATAGGCAATGAAACAACTATCCTTATAAGTCATGCTATTTCTGCACAATCCCTAAACATACATCTCCAATACCTTTTTTCGAAATATCGTCACTTAAATGTAAAAGCACGAATAATTCTGATTTCTTAGTCATTCCGTAAAATAGGCATGAACAAATTTGCATTGAATATACTTTTATCAGTAAATTGACCATCCTTTAATATGTAATGACTACGATCTTGTATATAGTTATATAAACTTGTATGGTTTGATTTTGAATTGCGGCAGTTAAGTCTTGGTTCTTAATAAATTACATATAAAATTGACCTTGCCTAGATAAAAAATACGTCGGTTTTTTAGTTTTAATCCCAATAGCTATTTTTGCAAATGATCTGTTTAATAACACGTCTAAAACTTTTGAAAAAACAAAAATTTGCTAAATTTTAATATGATTATCATGAAACGTTACGCACTAACCATTTCTCTTCTTTTAATAACGCTTATGTGTTTCTCACAAGAAGATTTAATATTGGATGCACTTAAAACCGATTATTTCGATGTTCCAAGGGAAAAACCTATTGGTCTAACCATTAAACGATCACTTTTTGAATCCTCCTTAGTGGATGAGGATGGATTCATTCTGGAGGCTGGCGACAATGGGGTCAGAACTGCAACGAGCAACAACCTTGACGGCGCTAAAATTGTTGGTAATAAATTTATTTGGACCGCTGACGATATATATGAAGCCAGTACAATGCATGGCCTCATGCTTGGCAATAACATTAACTATACCGTTAAGCATAACTATTTTGATCGTCTAAGATATACTTCTGTTTTTAAAGGCGGGCTGGAAAAACCTATGGAGTGGACTGCCGGTGCACATGCCTACAACATACACAAAAACACCAAAGCTTTAACTATTAAGGGCATTGCAGGAGTAAGGATTTACAACAACACTTTTTACGCCAAAGATCTTAGTCCACTTTATCACATTAGTATCGAAGAAAATACAGGTGACGATCCAGACTATCCTGCTACGAACACCAAAATAAAGAACAACATTTTTTATCAAGATGCAAGTATTCCTGCATTCAGGATTCGACAAAAATCTTGTCTTCAAGGACTGGAATGTGACTATAATGTTTACTATTGCGCAAATCGCGATGACAGAGAGCCTACTTTTTTAATAGAAGGGCAGTCTGTTAGCTGGGACGAATGGAGAGCCATGGGTTACGATACACACTCTGTTATAGTGGATCCCAAGTTTATAGACACAGAAAACTTTGTCCCATTAGAGAGACTTAACTTTGGAACTAATTTAGGAGAAGAACATGCTACAGGATTAGCGATCTCGGCCTATTGGGAGGTAGGAGAATATCCAGATACTACGCAACAAAATGGAAAGTGGCAGGTAGGTGCTGTTTTATACGGAGTAAGTACATCCATCACAAACCCTGATGCAAGCTCTCATACCTTGGATAAATCAGACCTTGTGCTCACCTATCCGAACCCAAGTGCAGGGATATTCATGCTACAACTGCCCTTGGAATTGGTAAAAAAAACTAATGCAATCAATGTTATTTCATTGGACGGTAAAATTGTATACAATGGAATAATACCGTTAGGTGAAAATTCGATTAAAATTGATTTATCAAACGTATCACCGGGCTTTTATATACTGTCCGGTGTTAATTCCACCTTCTCAAAAAAAATAAGAATCCGATAATTATCTCTTCTACTTTTTGTTAGCCACCTCATATACAAACTTTGCAAAAATTGGCGACATTTTGGAAGAAAATTCTTTTCCGGGATGAGAATCCCCTCCATCGGCTGCATATTCATCCTTCAAATACAATCCCCCATCTGTGGCATACTTATAGAAATCCCAAATATAAATATTGTCCCCTTTTTCATCCCAATCATTCATAATCCAATTATAAAACAACTGAGTCCGCTTAGCCTCCGCTTCTGTCAGGCTACTTTTATGACGAACTGCTGGGGTCCAAACAATAAACTTAGTGTTTGGAAAATCATGCATCTTTTGTTTTAGTGCATTGTACTGCAGCTTATAATTTTCAATCGTCTTCACTTCCGAATCAATATCAGGGCTGTCTTCATCCCCTAATATATTGCTAACTGAATAGCAATGCTTAAATATGATAACATCATAGTCTTTCGTTAGCATTTCGAGCGTTGGAGCTCCCAAATAGGGCTCCTCCCCTTCATGCTTAACCCAGATGTTGTAATAATCGTAGGGATAGTTTTTATAGCCATACGTCGTTGTTCCCGGAAAACTTTGTTCCGTCACGTTATGATTGGTTTTATTTTTTTTGTTTAGCTTCTTAAAGTGTGAATTGAAATCCCCATTCTTGAAAATTTTGTAGATATATGGATTGGTTTTTCCAAGCCAAACATTGCGTCCTGTACTTCTGTGCAAAAATATAATATCCATTTCTTCTTTATCTGATTTACAGCCCATTAAAACAATAAGCGATAAGGTAAATAACAATCCAATATTTACTGAATGCGAAATAGTAGCTTTCATATCGTTCCTCTTTTAATTTAAGCTCTTGCTCTCCTATATAGTTTTGTCCACACGGGGACGGGAAAGGGAAAGGGGTATGGCTGAATTATTAGGTAATTAATCACTTGAAACCTTTTTACTTAAATAACCTATTCTACCCTCCTAAAGCCGGAGTGGCTCTTCATTTTTGGCTTAATCCAAAAACGAAGCAAAAAAATCAAAACATTGACAACAAATTATTGTTAATATACAACATTTCTATGCTTTGCTCGTATTTTTGAAATGTTCCATCACAATCGGTTTTTTTTCTCTGTCACTTAATTGTCTGGTATTTAAACGGCCAGGGTTGTTTTTTATTAACATTTTAAAAAATTTTATGTCGGAAACCTTTTGGGCCGGATTTCCCATTATGATTGAATTATCAGGGAATTTACCCCGCACAACACTACCTGCCCCAACTATGGAGTTGTTTCCGATCCGGGTATTAGGCAATATCATCGCATTGAGCCCTATAAATACATTATCACCTATAACTATTTTCCCAAATAAATCAGAATCCGGATACTCGTCCCTAAAACAAGTAATACTCGCGTCGTGGGTTATCAACAATGAATTATTCCCGATTGTTACATTATCGCCAATCTCAATTAAATAGGGCTCTGTGGAAAAATTCATCGAGCCTATTCGGCTATTGATGCCAATTTTAACGCCTTGTTTTCTTAAATACCTAACTTTTGCTTCATTTCCAGATTTGGATATTATAAATCTTCTAAGCTTGTTAATATAGTTTAGAATAAACATTTGTATTAGATTTTTAAAGGTAGATAGTTATTCGCATATTCCTTTTTAGAGGTCGGCAGTTAGTTGCATACTAATTATAAACAAAAATACTTATTGAAAGCCATGAAATTTCATATTAATACCAATTCATACCCTTTTATTCAGTGTACTTTTAACAATATCTACTATCAGTTTCAAAACTTCGTTGCTAATATTCGATCCCGAGGGAAGACAAAGACCATGCTCGAATAAGCTTTCGGATACATTGTTTAAGTAAGCGGGATATGATTTAAAGATCGGCTGCAGGTGCATAGGTTTCCATAAAGGTCTGCTTTCAATATTCTCCTTATCTAAAGCCAACTGGATTTGCTGACAGGTGGTGCCCGTTTTCTCTGGATCCACAAGAATAGTAGTAAGCCAATAATTGGAGAAATAAGAATTGTCAGGCTCGTGCAAAAAATCTATTCCGTCGAATTGCCCCAGATTGTTTTTATAAAACAAGTTAATCTCCCTCTTTCTGCGCACCCTATCCTCAATCACTTCGAGCTGCCCGCGACCTATGCCGGCAAGCACATTGCTCAAACGGTAATTATAGCCAATCTCACTATGCTGATAATGCAAAGCCTGATCCCTGGCTTGGGTTGCCAGGAACCTGGCTTTTTTGATTTTATTTTCGTCGTTCGAGAGCAGCGCACCGCCACCGGAAGTAGTAATAATTTTGTTCCCATTAAACGACAGTACTGACATCAATCCGAAGGATCCCAATGGTTTGCCTTTGTATTTACTGCCAAGAGCCTCTGCCGCATCTTCGATCAGAGGAATATTATAACGATTGGCTATTTCGACGATCTCGTCCATTTTAGCGGGCATACCGTATAAATGTACAACTACGATAGCCTTCAGTTTTTCTTGGGATCCCTTGGCTTTCCTGTCGAGTATTGCTTTTTCGAGCAATACCGGATCCATGTTCCACGTATCTTTTTCGCTGTCGATAAAAACCGGGGTTGCACCCTGATAAACAATAGGGTTGACAGATGCAGAGAAAGTCATGGACGAAACCAATACCTCGTCCCCGCGCTTAACACCCAAAATAATCAGAGCGAGATGTAAGGCAGCTGTTCCTGAGCTCAATGCGGCAGCATGTTCGACATGGCAATAAGATGCCAATGATTCTTCAAAAGCATCTACATTAGGCCCCAAAGGGGCTATCCAGTTCTGATCAAAAGCTTGGTTTACGTACTTCATTTCGCCCCCGGACATATGTGGACTGGAAAGGTAGACTTTATCTCTCATATTGTTTGTTCTTTAAGTAATCGTTATCGAATAAGTTAACTCTATCGAGGCTGTGTCGTGTCAAAGGTACGGACACATCTATTCGACATCAGCCATGTGCTTTGTTATTTGCACCAAGTCATTTATATTTTTTTCATTATAAGCAAGCAATTCACCCATGGAAAATTCATTCTGGTTAATAACCGAAACGTAAAGGGTATCGTCCTTTTGGTTACGTGGAATCCTTAACATAGCGAAACTGTACTTATAATTTTTTTCCGAATGCTTCCAACTACCCATTTTTTTCATGGAAACCTTATCGTTGGAATCGATAAAAACAAGCCGCGTATAGTTATCCTCTTCATTATCGAATCCTTCGCGATCCGTGGTAAAAACCTTTATTCCGTTTGAAAGCACATTGCCATATAAGATGGCTCCTTTCACTTGGCAAACCTTTGTGGTCTTACGCGCCGTTTTATCCCAACAATATATTCCAGAATAATCTATGTCCCCTGTATCTGCGCCCCAGTATATTTTATCTTGGGTGAACAATAGGTGGCACGTTCTCCACATTTGGCTACCGCTTCCGATTTCTGTAATCGTTTTAAATTTATCCAACGAATACCCCACCATGGATTCGTCATCCCAATCGCCGCAGCATAACCATAATTTCCCATCATAGGGATCCTCCTGTAGGGCGTGTATATGACGTATTTTACCGGGGGCAAATTCATGCGCTACATGCCAGGTGCATCCATTATCCGAACTCTCATAAATTCGCACATCCAATCTATTTGAGTTCCGAAAATATTCTCCAAAATAAACATGGGTGTTGCCAACCGTGGTCATTCCGTTACTAAAAATACCCCTGCCCACGCCCATACCGAAATGACGTAGCTTTAATACTTTATTAAAACTCACCTTTGAAACCGAACTTTGCCAAATATAACCTCCCGACATGACGCAAATATAATTTTCGCCTGTTATAGTGGCTACGATACATTCCGGTTTGTTTACAAACTTCCGGAAAAGGCTGAAATTATATAAAAAATAAAAAGTAAATCCTGATGGGATATGCGCCATGCGTTTAAATTTGTCGCCCCCTTTTTTTTTTGCAATAAAGAACCAAACCCCTCGAAGCCCATAAATTACCTTCACCGTCATACTCCTGCACAATCAGTTCCTTGGCCATATTTTTGTATTGACTCCCCTCCTTAGTCGCTTGTAATTTAATGGATGCAGGCCCCCGATAATCAATGTACAAACCAATCAGTACTACTGTTAAAACAACAACAACAACAACAACAACAACTATCAACATGACAATAATATTAATAAAATTTTATATGAAAATCTAGCATTATGGTATATACTTGGATATCACTCACAATTACATGGCCCGAAACACGGTCTTAAACATGATGTAAATGTCTTTGGCCAAACTTTGATTGTAATAATAGTCCAAGTTTAGCCTCACTTTTTCCGGCCAAATCACTTCTTCATTGTATTTTTCAGGATTTTTGACGGTTGCCAACAATACCTCTTCGTTTGCAAATTTTAATGTGGCAGGTCCGGTAACGCCTGGGCGTAGCTCAAGTATTTTTTTTTGTTCACCTACCAATTTTTGTGCATACTCAGGCATATCGGGCCTGGGCCCCACAAAGCTCATATCCCCTTTCAACACGTTCCATAATTCGGGGAGTTCGTCCAGCTTATACTTCCTTAATTTAGCGCCAAGGGGCGTTACGCGGCTATCACCTAAAACCGAAACCGTTGTACCCCCGATATTGGTGCGCATAGAGCGAAACTTATGTATTATAAAAGTTTTACCATGCCTCCCCCCTCTTATTTGATTGAAAAAAATTGGACCCGGCATGCGCCATTTTATAAGCAAGGCAATTACAACCAGCACAGGGAACAACACCACAAGACCAAAAAATGACACCACCACATCAAACAACCTCTTCATAAAAAAAATGACAATTAAACAGTTATCTCTTATTTATCTTTAACAAATTCTACAAGGAGATAATCGTTTTGCAGCTCCTTAAGAATAATCATGGCGCCATTTTTTTGATGCGCCTTAATCACAGCATTATTTTTTTTTGATATCGTAGAAAGGCACCTGAAACCCATATCCCATGCTATTTGGTACATTATTTTATTCATGGTAAGGCCTATTTTCCGTCCACGGTAATCCTTATCGATCAGCCTGCCTACAAAACACTTTTTATTGGCAAAGAAGCGTAGGAAAAAATATCCTACCATGGCATCGCCATCAAACACGCCCATCATTAAAAAAGATATTTTTTTAAATTGTTTTTTGATGGAAATCAAATCAAACCCATGCGGATTGAAATAGTTGAGATCAGAATCGGGTTGCACATAAATAAGCTTAAATAATGCCTCGGCATCCGTAATGTCGAGCTGCCTATATACCAAGGATCCATTACGATGTTGTTGCAGGACTGAAGGAACCACTTTGTTCATGTACTTTTTGTACATCAGCAAGTATAAAAAGTTATTAAAGCTTTCCATCACCCTCCATACAAAACGCAGGTTATGCTTTATGAAAATCAATATTTTTTCCATCACATATATTTTTCCAGTTCAGCCTTAAGTCCTTTTTTAGCAGGTAGTTGCCACAAAATTTTGCACCAATTATGGTTGCCCTCGATTAATTCGGGACCCTGCTTACTGATAGCCACGTCCCAGCCTATCGACTTATTTTCCGTGTTAAGCAGTGCAGCTTCCGTCACCATCGACTTTACCTCATCCCACATAGGGATTTGGAATCCCAAGATACTTTTCCCCGTAACAGGGTGTACTCGTTCCTCACCTAAGGTGATATCGCTATATACGGCGGCACCAGACACTTTTCCGGTTTCATATTCCACAGGTGCTGCCAAGTTTCCTGCAGCCATATTATCTACCGCTGAATTTACTGTTATCCGCAACCTGACTCCCAAAATATCTACTTTAGTACCGTTAAGCTGGGTAAACACCCGAATGGTATTCAGACCAGAGGGCGACAAATCCATCAACGCATCATGCTGCACAACAAACTCCTCCAATAAATCGTACTTTTTCTCTTTCATGTATTGCACCAAGGAATCGGGGGTAAAGCCATTACATTTTACAATTTCCACTTGTGCTCCAACTTGACCCAGAGAATCTTTCATCACCATTTTCCCTGATGGGTTGATCAACACCCCTTGTATTAACAAAGGGTTAGTCTTTAATTGTTGAAACGAAGCGGTTAATCGCTTTACATAGGGTTTATAATATTCGTTAAAACGAATCTTGTCTTCAAGCAACATTCGGCTTTCGACGGGATTCATTGTTTTTTGATATTCGTACATGAAACCTGTTCCGGCCCACTCGCTACGTTGTTTCTTATCCTTCTCATAAAATCCAAACAAAAAATAATCGAGCACGGATGTATTGTAAACAAAAACGCATTTTATCGCATCTCCCAACAAACTTAGTTTTGATTTCCCGGTTTTAGCAGAAGCATATTTGATAAATTTTGCCAATTTCTTACTTTCCAAATTCTTTAGGTAATACCCAAGGTAAACAAACCTTTTTAGCTGTTTCATCTCATTACAATTATTCGTTCTTATATGGCTTTATATGCCTGCCTAGCGCAGACGGGGAACTCGCCAATAAAGCTTCCCCTCCCGCCTAGGCTGGACATTTTATTTGAGAGGATACCCTCATAGCCAGCACCGACTTTTCGGGGGCTCGTTTCATTAAATTACAATTTACATGCACAATCCACAGTAAACTCTTAAAACCATAAAAAGGTTTAATTTACGTAGTAATCTATAGCATCAATAAATCCTATTACTTTCCTTTTGTTATCAAGTCCCCTAATGCATCTGCAGACATAAACTCGACGTCGGGCCATTTTTGAACTATTTTTTTCAATAACCGGTCTAAGGCATCAAGCCCGGCTCTCCTGTTTTCTGGATCGATATGGCCACAAAAATTAACTCTATGCGAACTTATCATGGCAGGTCGGTTCCAACGGAAAGCTCTTTCAATTTGGTTAAAAGTAAAATTAACCCAGTCCGTATCCTTACCTTGCAAAGGTTCAAATACAACATTCCGCACCATATATAGCAAATTGCCCTTACCCCTTTTTCCGGTGTAATTATACTTTGTTTTATGTTTACCATGGCCTTGATGCTCCTTCTTCACCAAAGCCGTATCGACGTATTTGATGCCGTACTTTTTAAAGTATTCATATATTACATCGTTCTCGCTACCCGCGGGTGGTGTGCAATAAACAGCTCTATATCCATATACTTTTTCAAAGGCATCCAAACCATCCTTAATAATAGGTTCAAAGTTTTTATTTTGGGCGAAATCCCAGAAACTAAAGGCTGCCATTTGATTCACCTTCTTATTATTCTTCGTTGTTAAACTGGTAAAACACCTATTGTCAAGTATCGTTAAAAGC
>JAGXIP010000169.1 GCA_024635585.1 Saccharicrinis sp.
CAACCTGTTTTCATCGCTCAATTCAAATCTCTACATTAAAAATACCTACATAAAAAATGCTGACAAGATTGTTTACACTAGCGACCTGGATCATTTCGGCTGGGATCTGATAGAAGAATATTATGCTTGTGACAATGAAAGTGGACAAAACTTAATCAATGGTTCCAATCATACCAACAATGAGTTAACGCTGAATGCAGATATTACAGAAAACCAGGTGCCCACCCAACAGGATCAGCAACAAAAACATACCTGGGACAATGATACTTTTGTTTCCATTGAAGACCGGGACAAAGCCAATTTTGTAAATGTGAAAGATGCTGTGAAGATGAGCAGCAATAGTGGGCCGGGGGCTGCATCAGGAGATGCTGTGACCGATGATACTGAAAAGCTCCAGTGGGCCATTGATCATTTCGAGATGGTTTTCATCCCCAGGGGACGCTTTATCATCAACAAACCACTTGTGCTTAGGGCGAATACCCAACTTTTTGGCTCTGGCAAAGTGTTCTCAATCATCAGAGCCGGAAAAAACTGGGATTACTCTGCCGGAAAGGTCATGCTGAAAACGGTGGAAGACGCCAACGGTACAGCTACTTTTTCCTTTCTTATGCTTGAAACTGACTTCAGGGATAATAAAGACCTCACCCGTTTAGAATGGCATCTAGGCGAAAATTCATTGGTCAAGGATATCACCGTAGGAATAGAGCTCAAAACCGGCCAGCAAACATTTTCTCAATACCACAATATGTTTGAAATTTCCGGTAGTACAGCTGGTGGAAAATTTTACGGCTTACATGGCGAAAATACATTTATCAGCGGTATCACTGGTCATCCTGATTACCGACATGTCTTGGTTTCGGGGACCAGACAGCCTTTGAAAATGTATGGGGTCAATGCCGAGCGCGCCTTTAGTGAAGGGCAGATGGAGATCATTGACTGTAAAAATGTCGATGTTTACTATCTCAAATCTGAGGCCGGATTTGGAGGTATTGGGGGAACAGCAATGGAGGCAAATGTGGCACTTACTGTCAGGGAATCCGAAAATGTTCATTTGTATGCCTATTCCGGGGTTACTGAACTTCACAACGGTATGGGTGCCGTAGAATTTTATGATTGCGAAAATGTTTCAGCGGCTAATATGGTAAAAGCCAATACAAGTGGTTCTAATGCTGGCTGGAACTATGTGAAAGAGGTTTATAATGGAACAACTTACAAGATACCCGCATTCAAACAAGTGGCCTTTTTTAAAAGAAATAGTACCCTTCAATCGGTTTCTAAAATTGAAAAGAAAGGAGCGTTCAGCGTTTATCCAAACCCGGGAGATGGGCTGTTCAATATCAGAAATGAAGCCATGACGCCATTTTTCAGTGTTCAGATCCGTGATTTGTCAGGAGCGCTGGTATTTAATAAGAGTTTCTCAGATACCCTGGTGCAAATTGATATTCGTGATTTGAGTGACGGAGTTTTTCTGTTAGGGATAGGTGATGAGATGACCAAGGTTGTTAAATTTACGAACAACTAAAATAGCTTGATAGACAAAAAATAATCTCTACTGACATGAAAAAGAATTACTTGTTTTTGTACACACTGCCTCTAATTATAGGATTGTGTAACTGTACTAATCAGGAAAAGAAGGAAAGACCCAATATTCTTATGATCATTGTGGATGATCTTAAACCTGAGTTGGGCTGTTACGATAAAGATTATATTATTTCACCGAATATTGATAAGTTGGCTGCTGAGGCTGTTATTTTTGACCGTGCGTATTGCAATATCCCGGTATGTGGTGCATCCAGAGCCAGTATGATGACAGGGAAATACCCGAATCGTGTAACCTATACAGATTTTAAAACTTATATGGATTTGGATGCACCAGGAGCTGTCACCTTACCTGAATATTTTAAAAACAATGGGTACAATACGCTTAGCTTCGGGAAAGTTTTCCATCATATGGATGATGCCCTAAGAAGCTGGTCGGAAACACCCTGGAGGCCCGACTATCCCAACGATATTCATATACAAGAATATTGGCGGGACTACCGTGCGGAGGAAAATATCTGGACAAAGGATACACTGATGCCCGGGGGAGCACCAGGACCGGCATGGGAGAGTCCGGATGTGCCCGATAACACATATTATGACGGGAAAGTAGCTGAAAAAGCTGTTAAACAACTGGAGGACTTAGCGTCAGGCGATCAGCCGTTCTTTCTCAGTGTGGGGCTTTTAAAACCACACCTACCTTTTAATGCTCCCTTAAAATACTGGGATGGCTATTCCAAAAGCGATATCCATCTTGTCCCAAATCCTTTTATGCCTGAAAATGCACCTTCAGCCGCAAATTTCAATTCGCATGAATTAAGGGCATATACCAATATCCCCAAGGGCACCGAACCTATTAACGACAGCCTTGCTTATATTCTTAAGCATGGTTATTATAGCAGTGTCTCCTATATTGATGCACAGATTGGAAATATCCTTCAGAAATTGCAGGAAACAGGGCTGGATGAAAATACCATTGTTGTACTTTGGGGCGATCATGGCTGGAGCCTAGGTGAGCACAATCACTGGGGGAAGCATACTTGTTTTCACCCTTCTCTTAAAATCCCGTTCCTTATCAAAGCTCCCGGCGTTAAAGCATCAGAATCCTCCGCACTTGTTTCTTTGATCGATATTTATCCTACGCTATGTGAGTTAACCGGAATTCCGATGAAGGAAGGGGTTGATGGTCAAAGTATTGTAAATATCCTGAATGATCCTTCAGGTAAGGGCAAAGAGCAATATTCCCGCTTTCCGAACGGAGAAACGATCGTTAACGAGAGATATCTTTACACAGAATACTACAATAAGCAAGGAAATTATATTTCCAACATGCTTTATGATTTGGAATCTGACCCTTTGGAGACAGTAAATATTGCTGACATGCCGGAGTCTGACATGATCGTTCAGGATCTCAGAGGGAAACTTAGACAGCATATTAAGGAAGTAAATTCCAGGTAATATTTGTTTTCTTTTCTAAGCCTTGAAATGAAGGATTTCTTGCAATAATTGAAAAACAATACAACACTTTATAACAAGCACAATGATTTCGATAAAACTTTTATTCATTTCACTGTTCGCTCTGATCTCTCAACCCGAAAAAGTTTTCGTAGAACGCGATGGTGTGGTTATTATTCAGGCTGAGTCTGTTGAATACGATTCGCAGTGGGTACTGGAAACCAAAGCGGAAGGCTATACAGGTGAAGGCTACCTGACCTGGAATAGTAAAAACAGGTTTAATAAACCGGGTTCCGGCACATTAGTTTTTCAGGTTTTTGTGCACAACCCCGGAACTTACTATTTGCAGTTGCATAATTTTCACGATCATCCGAACCGAACGGAAAGCAATGATTTGTATACCAGAATAAACGAGGGCGATTGGATTAAAACCTATTCGCACATAAACAAACGATGGACATGGCATACGGGTTTCGATATTAACCATGTTTGGGGCCTCCTTCCCAAATTCGAACTTAATGCGGGACTGAACAGCATTCAGCTCAGCGGGCGCTCAAAAGGATTCAGTATTGACAAGCTGGCGCTAGTGGTGGCCGAAAAACTTTCGATGGAAACCTGGAAAGCCCAACCGGAATCAGAGCAGGTGGATATCAAAAACCATGAGATAATTCCTGCTGAAGCGTTGAAAATACTGAATAAATAACTTTAAAAAATAGAGGCAAAATGAATCTATTCCTTAAATATTTCCTGTCGATTTTAATCTTTTTTCCAATTTCAGAATCCTTCAGTCAAAATAAATTTGTCGCAGGGTCCAAACACATCTCAGCAGAAGTTTATGCCCCTGTTGACCTGGTTTTTAAAGTCAAATCGAAACCCGCTGAAAGGCCGTTTGATGTAAGTTTTGGCGCTGTTTTTACTTCTTCTGAAGAGAAGACCATTACCGTACCCGGTTTTTACAACGATCGTCAGGAATATGTCATCCGTTTTTCAGCAAGCGAAAAAGGAGAATGGAGTTACAAGACTTTTTCTTCCATCCCTCAATTGTCGGGCTTAAAAGGAAGCATCTCGGTTACATCAAATTCCAATCCTGAAGTGCATGGCGCGGTTTCTGTCCATCCCGGCTCGCCACGGAAGTTTGTTTACGAGGATGGTAAACCCTATTTTGCCCTGGCCTTTGAGTTGGACTGGATATTCGCTTTGGATTATGGCAACGATGTTGGACTACCAAAAACCACAAAAATTATTGATGCCGTGAAAGACAACGGTTTTAATCAGGTGGTAATGAATGTTTATGCCTACGATGTAAACTGGAAAGTTTCAACAGATGTGCCACAGGAATACAGTTACAAAAAGCCTGAATATTCAGTATTTAAAGGCGATAACCAAAATCCTGATTTTAGTGAACTCAATATCGATTTTTTTAAACATTTCGATCGGGTAATCCATCACCTTTATGAAAAAGGGATTGTTGCCCATGTGATGATTTACGTCTGGAACAAAGATGTAAGCTGGCCGACCATGTATTCTGCCGACGACAACCGCTTTTTCGATTATGTGATCAAGCGCTATCAGGGTTATTCCAACATTATTTGGGACGTTTCGAAAGAAGCGCTCGACTATGGCCGCTGCGACATTCCGTACATCAATGAACGCATTGAAAGGATTCGCAGAATGGATGCTTACAATCACCTGGTAACCGTTCACGACTACGAATACTGCTCACGCGAACCTGACCGGGTAGATTTTATTTCCATCCAGAACTGGCGCTCCGACCTGTATTCACTTAGTTTAGAAGCCTACCTGAAGCACAGCGATAAACCGGTGATGAACATCGAGCATGGCGGTTATGAAGAAGGACCATACTTGTCGTTCGAAGGAAACTATGTGAATACCGAAACTTGTTTGATCCGCAATTATGAATGTATTTTTGCGGGGGTTTATTCAACTTATTACTGGCAGAATACCTCGTGGAGTATAATTGTTTACGATCCGTTCGAATCCAAGCATTCATTAAAAAAACCAAGATTTGATTATTACAAACATCTTCAGGAACTTTTTACCCGCTACGATTTTAATACTTTATCGCCAGTAAAACCCAAGCTTACCACCAACAGTCGCCTCGGAGACGACAATCTGGCTTCGAGCAGTTACCCACTCACAAACGGTAAAGACTTGTACATGTACCTTGTGCCAGCAGCCAATCATCGAATTAACGTGGTTTTGCCCGACCCCCCTGGTGGAGAAATAGACGCCACCTGGTTTAACCCCTTCACCGGCGAATATAAGGAAATGGGAACTTCGAGATATTTCATGTGGAAGGGCTTCCAAAGTCCCTGGAAAAATACCTACAGCGTATTAATAGTGAAATTAAGATAAACAAGCCATGTTAATTCGCGGCAACTAACTGATATAGAAATCAAATTATAAACCGTTGAAACAAATGCTTAAATTCTTTTTTTTCGCTTTCATATTGGTTGTTAATGGCAGTTGTGCCATTCATAATGTATCTGAGAATAAGTATGGCGAACCAGCTACGCCAGAATCTCAGGGAGTTGATGAGGTGAAAATGCTGGCTGCCCTTGAATTCCTGAAATCGAAATCGTTTCAGGACGGCATTGGAGAGGTGATGATGGTTCGGAACGGAAAAATAATATACGAAGGCGACAGTGTTTCAAAAAAACATTCCATTTATTCCTGTTCAAAGGTATTTACAAGTACCGTTTTGGGCTTGTTAATTGACGATGGAAAAGTAAATCTGGATGATTTTGCCGCCAAATACGAACCTGACTTAGCCGCATTTTATCCAGGAGTTACCTTTCGCCATTTTGCTACCATGACTTCTGGCTACAGCGCTGAAGGCCGAAGCAGATGGGAGGATGAAAACGCCGATTGGTCCCTTACGCCTTACACACCTGAAAAGCCGCATTTTGAGCCCGGTACGCATTTCGAGTATTGGGATGAAGCGCAGATGATGTACGGAAAAGTGCTCACCAATATCCTTGGAAAATCCATGAAGGAGTACCTCACCGAAAAAATCACCGACTCCATTGGTATGGGCCAATGGCATTGGGCTACCGAACAGAAAATCGATGGCGTAGCCATCAATAATGGCTGTACAGGTGTAAAAGTTAATGCCCGTCAGTTGGCACGATTTGGACAACTTTATCTGAATAAAGGCCAATGGAATGGTAAGCAACTGTTATCTCAAGAGTGGTGTGCAATGGCGACAACGAGCCAGGTTTCGGCCACCAACCCTGTTTTCCCGGGCGATCGGTATTCCGAAAAAGGTTCTGGCTCGTACGGTTTTAACTGGTGGGTGAACAGCGCCGATGGCTTGAGGCGTATGCCCGATTCGCCTTTGTATGTAGCCTACCTGAGTGGTTTAAACCACAACGTTTGTTGCTTGATTCCCGAATGGAACATGGTTATTGTACGTATGGGCAATGACCAAAATCCCCCCGAAGGTAAACATGTGGTTTGGAACGAGTTTTTGAAACGGATGGGCGAAGCATTACATTGATTAATAGCTCAATCAATGTTCGTGTGAACCAATCTTTTAGTTTGAATTGAATTCAAACTCTTTCGAATAAAAATCAGACCCGCTTTGATACTGAATTGCATAAGTTTATAATCTCTTAATTGATAATTTAAAAATCGAATGATGAAAAAACAGATACTTATAAGTTGTTTATTAATCTTAATCTTTGTCAGTTCAGGCTTGGCACAGCCCCGGACCTATTTTAATTTTGAAGATGTAATTGTCGATAGTTTCTTTCCCTGGGCAGGAGCTACCTGGGAGGGAGTTGTTGATAATCCTTCCAAAACCGGTATCAACGTAAGTGACAAAGTTGGTTTAGGTACCAGCGGGAGCGAAAAATTTGCTGGCATGGCCTATATTGAAGATACCACCATTGATCTTTCAGAGTCCCGATTGTTCACTATGGATGTTTACTCGGCTGAAGCTGGTTTTATCAAGCTGAAACTGGAGAAGAAGGATGATAACAGTGTCAGTACAGTGTTAGAAATGCAATATTCAACACCCGGAGAATGGCAAAATTTAAGTTTCAATTTTGCAGTTGGGCAAACCGATACCTATTCCAAACTTACAATTATACTCAATTCTCAAAATATAGTTCAAGGACAACAATGGTATCTGGATAACCTGAAAGGCCCTGAATTAACAAAGGAGCTTGTTGTTCCTGAAGGCGTCAAACTTAGTACATTAACAGTTGATGTCGGTTCGCTGTATCCGGTATTTGATCCCCTTGTAGCTTCATATCAATTGACTGTCCCAGAGGGAACCAACTCGGTGAATGTTTCAGCAACGCCGAAAGATGCCAATGCCAATGTTTCAGGGACAGGAACTGTTGATCTGTCATCGGGCAGTGGTGCGGCAACCATCGTTGTTACAGCAGTGGATGGCATAACCAAGATGACTTACACCGTTAAAATCCGGGTAGCCGGTCAAACCAAATTTAACCCCGGGAATTATGCAACGCTTCAAAATACTTTTACCCGCCAGGACTTGTTGGATATTGTACAAACCCCTGGATTAAAAGGCGTTCAGTTGCGGTACTTCTGGAAAAGTATAGAAACAGCGGAAGGGGTTTATGATTTTTCCAAAATTGAATCCGATCTGGCCGTGGTTTCGGAAGCACAAAAGTATTTGGTCGTTTTTTTTGAGGATAAGTCATTTAAAAACGGAGTGCGCTATACCCCTCAATATTTATGGGATGAATATACCGTTCCTTCCGGAAAATCGATGAACGGGGAAGAAGGATTCGTCGCTAAAAGATGGGACAGTTTTGTTGTGGATAAAATTTCTGATCTGATGGAGGCCATGGCTCAACGGTTCGATGCCGAACCCTGGTTTGAGGGTGTCGCTTTTCAGGAAACGGCAATTGGTTTGAATGACTATAACAGCAACTTATACAATTACACGCCCGAGGCATACCGGGACGCCTTGATTGACATGCTAATCAATACAAAAACAAGTTTTAAAAGCTCACAGGTTTTTTGGTATATGAATTTCCTGGCCGGACATCAGGGCTATATCCGGAGTGTGGCCAATGCTATTGCTCCGCATAAGGTGTTGATGGGAGGGCCCGACATCCTCCCAGACAGTTATTCGCTCAACAATTTGGTCTATTCTTTTTATCCTGAATTCAAGGATAAAATGACACTGTTTTGTTCCAACCAATTCTCAAGTTATCATCATTCGCATTCCAGCGGAATTTATGATACCAAATTTTGGACCATGGAGGAACTTTACCTTTGGGGCCGCGATAACTTGTATATCGACTATACCTTTTGGAATGTTCCAAACGGTCCGGCCGAACCGGGTGCGTATGACTGGGATGATGCCAAGCCGGTTATTCTGAAATATTCAGATAGTTCAACTTCTGTAAAAACATCTGTAAAAAAGGGTGAGTTTGAGGTGTACCCCAATCCAGGAAATGGAGTTTTCACCATTTCAAGTACTTTAGAAAATCCCATTCAGGAAGTCAGTGTTTTTGACTTTACGGGAAAAAAAGTTTATCAAAAAACAGCATCGGGATCTATTATAAAGGTAGATATCAGCGGTTGCAGTAATGGGATTTACCTCCTAAAAGTAAATGAAACAGTCACTAAGGTTATCAAAGAATAAAAATTCCTTAGTTTTTTTGCTTGCAGTAGATATTTGTTTTTGGCAAAATTACTATTTCCCGCACTTAAGTGTCATTTGGGTACTCGATAACAATAGTTGCAATAGTATTTTATCGATTTTTTTTAAGGAGAACTGATTTCTTACCTTTTTGAATAGATTTCAGACCCGTTTTAATACTTAATTGCCTTAATTTATCACTCATTAAATTTCTAAATTAAAAATTAACAGTTATGAAAAAAAATGTACTTTTAATCGGATTATTATTGATCTTCACTAGTGTTGGATTTGCACAAACCCGCACCTATTTTAATTTTGAAGATGTGCTCATTGAGGGGGTCTTTGGCTGGACCGGTGCCACCTGGGATGGGGTAGTTGCAAATCCTTCCAAAACAGGCATTAATACAAGTGAAAATGTAGGGTTGACTAAATCAGGAACAGCAAAATTTTCTGGTGTAGCTTACTATGCAGACACCACTATTAACCTTACCGGAGCCCAGATTTTCACCATAGACGTTTACTCGGCTGAAGCTGGTTTTATCAAGCTGAAAGTGGAGAAAAGGGGTGATAATAGTGTCAACGTTGTGTCTGAACAAGAATATTCAACACCGGGAGTATGGCAAAATTTAACTTTTGACTATGGTACAAGCGGAACAACCGATACCTATACGAAAATTGTTTTTATTGTTGATTCCAAAAATGCCGTTGAAGGTAAAGAGTGGTATCTGGATAATTTAAAAGGACCTGAGCTGATGCAGCTGACAACGGCAGTTACAGATATTCGCGAATCAGAGTTGCAGGTGAGCTCTTATCCAAATCCGTTTAAAAACACAATAAACTTTGAATTTTATTTAGAGGAAGTATCCAATGTTAGTCTTTCTGTATTTGATTTGTCAGGACAAGAACTATTCATCCTGAATAATGATAACATGGGTGTTGGAAAACAACAAATGGTTTGGGATGGAACAAACCGTAGTGGAAGTATTGTGGCAAACGGCATCTATTTTGTAAAATTGAATATTAACGAAGAAATAGTGACCCGGAAAATAATTAAGAATTAGAATTAGTTGCAAAAAAGAGGCTGTTCGAAAAAGGATACAGCCTCTTTTTTTTTGACCTTTTTGAATCCGGTTCAAAAATATACACGACAGATGGAAGCATTCTAAGTGAAAAAACGATAGGAGTATATTGATAATCGGAAATGCAAACCTAAAACAATACAAATAACAATTACCCGCGAGGTTGATCAACCAACCAATTAAAGCAAATGAAAAAACTGACACCGCTCTATTTTACGATCCTGCTGGTCATGTTAATCAGCTATATTGCAAATGTACAGGTTCACACAGCCTATACATCGTATAGTAATATCGACAGCTGTATCGAGCTCAGCAACAGATTTGTAAAAGTAATTCTGGATCCGGCGACGGGAGGTAGGGTAATAGAATACTCAAGCCGTGGTAGTAATGTGCTTTTTACCCGGCTTACCGACAATCCCGGTTTAGACAGAAACAGACTTTATCCTGATGGGGGAAGGTTTGATATAGGGCCGGAAAAGATTGCTCCGGCACGGCCTGCATTGTGGAGAGGGAAATGGCGCGCAGAGATTGTAGAGCCAGGTAAGGTAAGATTGTTTAGTCGTGTCGATCCGGCAGTTGGAATCCGAATTGTCCGGGAGTTTAGCCTGGATACAAAGTCATCGCAGCTAAGAATCATGCAGACAATGATCAATGAAAGTAAAATTCCTCAAAGATATTGTTTCTGGAGCCGGACTTTTGTTAAAGGAGGTGGGATTTGTTTTATCCCTCTGAATCCGGATAGCCGGTATCCTAATGGATTTGTTATCACTGAGAATGACAGCATACTAAATTATTGGCCCACATTACCTGAAGGTACGGAAATACGGGAGGGTGTTTTTGAAATACAGAAGGTTCAGGAACCACCCAAGTTTAATTTTGACAGTAAAGAGGGGTGGATTGCTTACCTTACAAAAAGCAATCAGATGTTTATCAAAAAGTTTAATGTTTATCCCGACGAAATATATGGTGATGTCATGGCATCTAACATTTCCATCTGGTACCCTATCGATAACGTCTGTGAGATTGAGCCCATGAGTCCCTGGGTCCACTTAAAGCCCGGTGAGCAATATACTTTTGTAGAAGAATGGTATCTTCTCGACTATGATTTTCCGGGTAAGGATGGCACCCATATGGAGACGATCAGAAAAATGATCTTAGATCCTTCAAAGTCTTTGCATGGAGAGGACTGATCATTAGGCGTATTGAACTAATTTTGTTATGTTATAAGACATGTAATTTTGGATCGAAAAAAATTTATAACGGTTTTAGGCTTGTCGGGTATGGGTTTATTTCTGCCAACAGCTAATATTTCTGGACTAAGTACGGGCAAAAAACAGTTTTTTAAAATCGTGAAAATCAACGGTAGGTTTTTTTTGATTGCACCGAATAATAAGAAATTCTTTTCTATCGGAATAAACCATATCGATTCTGCATCCTTGAGGTATGTCGAAGGTAACGATAGGTGGGATACCGTATATTCCAATAGTCATAAAAAGTGGTTAAAACATGTAGCCAGAGAGCTTCAAGATTGGAATTTTAATACTGTAGGATGGGTTCAGGATGTAGTTGTAAAATCAGAAACTATAAGACGGCATTCCAAAAATTTCACCTATGAAGAATACCAGTGGCTGAATATGCCTTATTGCCACATGTTGCCTTTTGCCGATTTTCATCAATGGGAAGTGGAAACACGAAATCCTGATTTTTTTAGTTCCGGGTTTGAAGATTGGTGTGACTATGTAGCCAGAGATCATTGCGGCAGATTGAAAGATGATCCAAACCTGATTGGCTATTTTTATCTTGATTGCCCCACCTGGGTGCACACTGTTTTTGATAATCCCGTAAAAGGGTCAATATTCGACCCTGAAATGCTAAAAACAGAATCGGGTCGTAGAGAAATTCGCAAGACTGCAACGAAATATTATAAACTCACCTTTGATGCTATAAAGCGCTACGATACAAACCATCTGATTTTAGGAGATCGGTATGAAGCCTCACAACCAATCTCTGAAGATGTAATTCAGGCTGCAGTGCCATATATTGATGTGCTTAGTTTTCAGCATTTTGGAAGCTCTGAGAAGATAGTTGCAAACCTCCAGTATTGGCATAATAAAACAGGGTTGCCAACTCTTCTTGCTGATTTTTCGCACAATAAAATGACTCCATCCGGATACTTAAAACATAAAGTTGAAGATTATCGGAAAACGCTTCAACTACTTAGAGAAGACTCGTCGTGCATTGGAAGCCATCTATGCGGGGCGTTTATTGCCAATAGGGCTAGGAAAAAGGGATTACTTGACGAAAATGAAAATTCGGATATGGAACAAATAAACGCAATTTCACAAGCGAACCTGAATACAAAAAAATGGATCGAAGAACTTTAAAAAATGCTATACCAAATAAATTAGGAGGATGTTGAAGAAATAAAAAATTTGAATATCAGGGGACGAATAATGTTGCAGGCGCTAATCTCGATTTAACGATCGGTGGTAAACCCAGAATAATAGTCCTTAATGAACGTAAACAGGTAATGTTTGATCAAATTTCAAACACCCAAGTATAAAATCAAAACTACCTTTACAATATAAATTAATGAAAAGTCTATAATGAAAGAGATTAGGTGTATTTCGGTTGTTTTATTCTGTTTTTTATTTTTTCTGTTTGCTGAAGGCAACGCCATTGCCCAGACCCGGGAAATCTTGGACATGGACATGGGTTGGAAATTTATAAAGGGCGATCCTGCCGACTCAGAGAAGACGGATTTCAACGACAGTGAATGGCGAAATTTAAATGTTCCGCACGACTGGAGCATAGAAGGTACTTTTTCGCAGGAGGAGCATACAGGACGATGGGGAGCCGCCTTCTTACCTACTGGTATTGGCTGGTACCGGAAGCATTTTCAAGTGACAAAGAATGACCTGAAACGAACAGTTTGGGTTGAATTTGGCGGGGTTTACATGAATAGCGATGTATGGCTGAACGGTCATCATCTGGGCAAGCATCCCTATGGTTATACCGGGTTTCAGTATGATTTGAGCCCATACCTGAAAAGTGGGGAAAATGTTTTGGCTGTCCGGGTGGATAATTCACAACAGCCCAACTGCCGTTGGTATTCCGGTTCCGGAATCTACCGAAGTGTGAGTCTGGTGAAGACAGACCCCTTGCATTTTGGGCATTGGGACACCTATATCAGAACAACAAGCGTGCAGAATGGTCAGGCTGAATTAGCTGCTGATTATAGTATTGATAATACTTCAGATAAAAAGACAAGTGGCATCATTCGTTCCGAATTGCTTGATTTGGATGGCAAGATCGTAGCAACAGCCGATGTCCCCTTTCAGGCGGAAGCAGGAAAGCAGGCGCAGGTTGCATGTAAAATTCAGGTGCCTTCCCCCATATTGTGGTCACTTGAACAACCCTATCTGTACCGGCTTCAATCCAGCATCCTGAAAAATGAAAAGATCATCGATAACCTGATAACCAATGTAGGTATCAGGGAAATTAAATTTGATGCCGATAAAGGATTTTTCCTGAACGGTAAGCATGTAAAAATCAACGGTGTTGGTATTCATCACGATGGGGGTTCTGTTGGTTCAGCAGTTCCTGATGATGTTTGGATCCGGCGTTTGGAACTCTTGAAAGTAATGGGTTGTAATGCCATCCGCACGGCGCATAACCCGCCATCCACTCCCTTTTTGGATCTTTGTGACAAAATGGGATTCCTGGTTCTGGATGAAGCCTTTGATGAGTGGAAGATGGAGAAAATCGATTTTGGTTATCACCTTTATTTCGATGAATGGGCTGTAAAGGATCTGACGTCTATGATTAAACGCGACCGTAACCATCCTTCCGTGATCATCTGGAGCGTGGGAAACGAAATTAAGGAGCAACGTGACGAAAACGGTTATAAAAAATTACGGGAGTTTGCTAATATCGCACACGAACTGGATCCATCCAGGCCGATTACACTGGCCTGTGATAACATAGGCGCTGAAGGAAGCAAAGGGCCGACAAAAGATTCTTTTTTAAATGAACTGGATATTGTAGGGTATAATTACTCTGACAGGTGGAGAACCCGTCGTGAGCTCTATTATAGCCTGGATAAACGGGCGCATCCCGATTGGAAGTTGATGGGGACGGAAAGTCGTTCCATCAATGGCAACAGGGGAGATTATTCTTTGGGAGACGATCCGGAAAAGGTTCAGCCCAATTACAATACGCAAATGATTGCCGTGGAGCAAAACTGGAAATTCGTAGCTACGCACGATTATGTCATCGGAGACTTCTTATGGACGGGTTTTGACCATTTTGGTGAAAATGTTTGGCCTCGGAAAAGCACCTACTGGGGAATAATTGATTACTCCGGATTTCCGAAGGATGCGTACTATTTTTACAAAAGCCAGTGGACGGAAGAACCAATGGCTCATCTATTCCCGCATTGGAACTGGAAGGGTAGGGAAGGGCAGACTATCCCTGTGATATGTTACACGAATTGCGATACGGTAGAGTTGTTCCTGAATGGAAGGTCGCTGGGTGAAAAACGACTTGCTTTTCCCAAACAGGGAATGGTTGATCGCTGGAACAACTATGATCCTCCACGGGTAGGAGCCACCACTAATGACCTGCACCTTTCCTGGGATGTTCCTTACGAACCGGGAACCCTGATGGTTGTTGGCAAAAAAGATGGAGTAAAAGTGATTGAGAAGATCAATACGACAGGTTCTTCCGACACAGTTCATCTTCAGATTGATAAAGAAAGTATCCGGGCAAACTCAAAGGATATCTGTCATTTTGTGGTGGAACTGCTTGATGAAAACGGAAATGTGGTTCCTGATGATGATCAATTGATGCAGTTTACACTGAAAGGCCCTGGTAAAATACTTGGCATAGGCAATGGTGACCCGGTTGATCACCGCTCCCATCAATCGGATGATTACAAAACTTATCGGGGACTTTGCCTGGTGGTAGTGCAATCAACCGGTGATGCGGGTGAGATTACTCTGACGGCCAAATCAGGTTCTTTAATGAAGGTTTCGAAATCTGTTTGGTCGGTAAAAAAATGATGACTAATGCAACTCCGGGGATTGTGCTTTTGACAGCTATAAATAAAAAAAATAAAACGATGAAGAAAATAACAAGAATAATGGCATTAGCAGTGCTTTCAGTCACAATGGGGCAGGCCGCTTTTGCCCAACAACCCAATATTTTATGGGTGGTATGTGAAGATATCAGCCCAACCATTGGATGCTATGGCGATGCGGTGGCCAAAACACCGGTTATCGATAAGCTAGCCCAAGAGGGAATCCGGTTTACAAACGCTTTTGCAGCTGCTGGTGTTTGTGCTCCTAGTCGCTCCGGAATAATTACGGGCATGTATCCCGTAGGTATAGGTACGGAACACATGCGCACAGCGGGTGATGTTTCCGGGGTTAGCAAAGGGATTTACAAGTCTGCCGAAAAAACAGGCATCATTGATCTGGAAGGAAACACCGTTCCCCAATATTCAGCTGTGATTCCTGAGCAGGTCAAATGTTTCACTGAATTTCTGCGTAAAGCGGGCTATTACTGCACCAACAACGCAAAAACCGACTACCAGTTTGCACCACCCATTACAGCTTGGGATGAGAATAGTTTGGAGGCGCACTGGAAAGGCAGGCCGGAAGGAAAACCCTTTTTCTCGGTATTCAATTTTAATGTTTCTCATGAATCCCAAATCTGGAAAAAGAAAAATGACCCTTTGTTAATTGATATTGACGCACCGAAGATTTTGCCCTATTTCCCTGAGAACCCAATTGTAAGGCAGGATGTCGCCCGGAATTACTCCAACATTGCCGAAATGGATAGCCAGATTGGCGAACTATTGGCCCAGTTGGAAGAAGACGGTTTGTTGGAAAATACCATCATCTTCTTTTACAGCGATCACGGGGGGCCACTACCAAGGGGCAAACGCGAAATTTATGACTCAGGCCTTAAAGTTCCTCTCGTTGTTAGGTTTCCTGATAAAAGTAAGGCGGGAACAACCTTCGATGAACTGGTTCAATATGTCGATCTGGCGCCCACCGTTCTGTCACTCGCCGGAATTAAACCTCCAAAATATTTGGATGGTCAGGCTTTTATGGGAGAGTATGCGGCCAAAAATCCGCGAAAGTACATTTACGCCGGACGAGGTCGTTTGGATTTTGAAACCGATATGGTCAGATGTGTTCGCGACAAAGAGTTTTTGTATGTGAAGAATTACCATCCTGAATTACCCAACTACATGGATATTAAATACCGCAAGCAAATGCCAATGATGAACGAGTTGCTTCGTTTGCATGAAGCCGGGGAGTTGAATGCCGAACAGGAGATCTGGTTTCACAAAACCAAACCGGATGAAGAATTGTACTTTGTCAGTGAAGATCCCCATCAATTAAATAACATTGCTTCAGACCCAAAATATGCCAAAGATTTGGGCAGAATGAGAAAAGAACTCAAAAAATGGCAGAACGAAGTGGGGGACAAAGGTTTTATACCAGAAGGGGAAATGGTCAGGCAAATGTGGCCAAACTTGGTACAACCGAAAACCCAGGCTCCTGTCATCCAATTCAAAAAAGGAAAAGCCGTGGTTTCGTGCAGCGAAAAGGGCGCTTCCATTGCATACCAGATAACAGGTGAGGGTCAGGAAGCCAAAGACGATTTGAAATACTGGAAAGTTTATGATAACCCTGTTGAAGTTCAAAAAGGTGAAGAGCTTCATGTGGTAGCCATACGAATCGGATACAAACAAAGCGATGAAGTTAGGAGTTTGTAATGAAAAAAGTTGACAGTTTTAACGAAGTTATTTCGGAACATTTCCTCAATTTATTCAATTTTAAATTTAAAACAATGAAAATGAATTTAAGGACCATAGTTGGGTTTACACTCGCTGGCACCCTGATCCTGACAGCTTGCCAGTCGCCCAATACTGCCAAACAGGAAAGCAAGCGGCCTAATATCATTTATATCATGTCGGATGACCACGCGGCTCAGGCCATATCAGCTTATGGCGGAATTTTCGATTCGATTGCGCCCACGCCAAACATCGACCGTCTGGCCCATGAGGGCATCCTGTTTAACAACGTGTTTTGCACCAATGCTATTTGCGGTCCCAGCAGGGCTGCAATCCTAACCGGAAAATACAGCCACGTCAATGGATACTACAAAAATGAAAGTGGCGGGCAGTTTAATTCCGATCAATGGACTTTTCCGGAAGAACTGCAACGCAATGGCTACAAAACAGCCTTGGTTGGCAAATGGCACCTGGGGTCGGAACCCAAAGGGTTTGACTTCTTTAAATACCATTCCAATGCTGGTCAGCAAGGTTCGTACTGGGATCCAGAGTATAACGAAAATGGAAAGATCGTTTCCGAAAAAGGCTATGCCACCAATCTGACCACCGATTTTGCCCTGAATTGGCTTCGGGAAAACGGAAAGGGAAATGATCCGTTTTGCTTGTTGCTACAATACAAAGCGCCACATCGTCCCTGGGAACCGGATGAAAAGTACAAAGACTTGTGGGAGGATATCGACATGCCTTATCCTGCAACTTTCAACGATGACTACAAAGGTCGGGAAAAAACAGCCGGCGATACAGACATGAATATGGGCAGCTTCAACCGACGGGATATGAAGCTGAACGCTCCTGAAAATATGTCGGCAAAAGAACGTCGTGACTGGATGACCTATGGGAATAATAGGGAAGAGCAATGGAAACCGGACGAAAATATGACCGACCAGGAAGCCCGGGAATGGAAATATCAAACCTATATCAAGGATTACCTCGCTTGTATCCGCTCGGTTGATGATAATATCGGACGTGTATTGGAATATCTGGAAGAAAATGGCCTGTTGGAGAATACAGTGATCATTTACATGGCCGATCAGGGCTTTTTTCTGGGCGAACATGGCTGGTTCGACAAACGGTTTATGTACGAAGAATCGTTGCGTATGCCTTTCATTATGAGGTTTCCGGAACAATTTCAGGCAAATACGACAAATGATGACATCATTACCAACATCGATTTTGCCCCAACCATTCTGGAAGTTGCTGGTGTTGAAGCGCCGGAAGAAGTTCAAGGACGTTCATTTCTTGCCAATCTGAAAGGGAATAAACCTGCTGACTGGCCGGAATCCATGTATTATCATTACTACGAGTTCCCCTACTGGCATCATGTTCAGCCGCATTACGGCATTCGAAACTCCAGGTACAAACTCATTCATTTTTATTATAATGTGGATGTGTGGGAACTTTATGACCTGAAAACGGACCCCAATGAATTGAACAACCTGATTGACGATCCTGCTTATACCAATCTCATTTCAGACATGAAAGCAGAAGTTCAGGAAAAAATGAAATACTATCAAAATGACAAATCCCTGGATGAATTTCGGGAAATATCAGACAAGGATTTCGGAAATATTGTTCATTAATTGATTCAGATCTATTTTTTATGAAGAACTATTTTTTATTGTGTGTATTTCTGTTGTTGAATTTTTCGAATGCAATTGGCATGGATAAGTTTCATCCAGGACATTATGCAACGCTGGAGAATGATTTTACATTGTCCGATTTGCACAACCTACTAGAAACACCCGGATTAAAAGGTGTTCAACTCAGATATACTTGGAGAAGTCTGGAGACAGCAAAGGGCGTGTATGATTTTTCTAAAATTGAAGCCGATCTGAAAAACGTAGAGAATGCGAAAAAATTCCTGATTGTTTTCCTGGAAGACAAATCGTTTAGAGGCGGCGTAAAATATACTCCGGAATACTTATGGGAAGAATACACCTTACCTTCAGGACGATCGGCAAACGGTGAAAGAGGTTTTGTTTCAAAACGTTATGA
>JAGXIP010000170.1 GCA_024635585.1 Saccharicrinis sp.
AGCGTGGCACCTGTTCCTGTTATAGCACTGACGCTCGGATAGGTGGCATTGTAGGTGGGTGCTTGTGTATCTTGTGTAGTAAATGTCATCTGCTCAACAGTTGAAAAGTTGTCCGTTCCATCATCACAAACTGCATAAACCCAATACTGTGTTTCGGAGGTCAGGCTGGTAATGTCCAAATTGACAGAGAACTCGGTGTCGGCAATAACGGCATTATTGCTACTGACAATAGTTGCAGCTGCCCCAGTGTGATTAAGACCTGCTTTTACATTGGCCGCTGTAGGTGCAGTAGAGCTATTGGTGACAACCAGATGACAATTCCCGCCCAAATCCACCTGGCCATAAACATCTATAGCTGTTTTACTTAGGTTTTGTAGGTTGGGATAGGTAACCCATTGAGGTAGGGTGGGGGGAGCTTCTGTGGTGAAAGTATAATAGGAGAAACTGTTCAAATCAGGCCAATCTAGATCATTTACCTTAATAGCACCAGCTTCAGAATATATCAAATATTGTGTATTATACTCAAGATTAAAACTTGTTAGATTAATTCTTAATTTATTTCCTATACCTGTGAGTTTGATATCTCTAGGGGGAAACGGGTTTGCCCCAGTTTTTAATTCTGTTACAATATCGAGAGAAGGGTATTTTAAGATGTAAATAGTTTTGAGATCAACAAAAGTAACCACGTCGCTCACATCAAAAGTAATTGATATGTCAGGATTTATTTCAACATCAGGTGCACCTAAAGATGGACTGAATGTCTGCCCCCATGCGCTAAAACCTATAGCAAGGGTAAAAAGTATAGTAAAGAGCTGTTTCATAATAGTATATTTTTAGTCCTAAGTCTAATAGCTAGGGACTGATATTGCACGAAAATTAGTTGAGTTAGCTTAAAATATTCAACGATAAAAATACACTTAAGTTTCGATATAACATCATGAGTTTGATAACCGTATGTATAACGTAATTGAACTGTACTTATTTAAGCGTGAGCTTGCTCAGGTAATCGTAATGGTGCCCGTCGGCTACTTTTTCCATTTTAAAACCGTTTTGCTCTGCATAATATTTTAACAGCTCCTCGTCGATAAACAGCCACTTAAATGGCTTGCCTTGAATGTTTTTGTATCTCATGCGATATGATATTTCGCCATAATAATCGCCGTTCAGGTTAATAAGTAGGCTACCGTCTTCATCTTCAAAAAGGTACCTAATATCGGAGCTGTCCACCAGCAAACAACCCTTGGGTGCCAGGAGCAATTTTACTTTAGCAAAAAAAGTGCTTAGATTGGCTGTTTCCTGTGCAATGCCAATGCCGTTCATCAGCATAAGTATGGTGTCAAACTTTACGTCTTCGGGCAGGGTGTAAAAATCGTGTTGCAATATGTGTTTTACGCCCCTTTGCTGCATAACGTTACATGCTTCGGCACTTATTTCGTTGGCATACACCTCTTTGTCGCTTTGCTGAAGGTAGAGGGCATGTGTTCCTGCACCAGCGCCCACGTCCAATATTTTGCCCGTACTAAGGGTGAGTGCCATCTTTTCTAATTCGGGCATCTGGTTAAACGACCTAAAAAGATATTCCACAGGCAGCACATCATCTTCCACCATGTCAGATTGCACAATAATCTGTGCTTTTTTATCGCCAGCCAGATAGTCGCGACAAGCGACTCCCAATGGATCGGTTTCTATATTCAATGCGCTAATATTTTAAACTATTGCAGGCAAAAATACTAAATTTTAAGCGTTATTCGATGTAATGCAATAAATTGTATTTTCGTAGCAGCTTGTCGTCAGGGTATGACTATTAAAGTCCTGTAAATGTCATACCCGGACTAAATACTTCGCACTAGGCTGAGGAAAGAATTTATTTAAACTATTATTGCCATTGAAAAAATCATTAACTTACTTCTTACTGAATTTGTAACTTTAGCCACTTATCTTTTGTTGATCTTGAATATACCTATATATTTTGCACCCTTACAAAGTTACACCACTTTGCCCTACTTTCTGGCTTTTGAAAGCTTGATAGGTGGAGTGAGTAAATATTTCACACCATTTTACAGAGTCAATAAGGAAGGTGGTTTTGGGTTTGAGAAGCAATTATTTGCTCGGCCACAGCTTAATATTACACCCCAGGTGCTCACCAATCAGGGCGATGAGTTACTTAGCTTCGCCCGTGAAATGGAGGCCAGAGGGTTTGATGAAATCAACCTGAATGTGGGCTGTCCCTTCCCCATGCTAACTAATCGAAAGTTGGGTTCTGGTCTATTACCCTATCCAGATATGCTGCGACAAATGTTAACTGCTTATTTCAATGCAGATGTACGGTTGAAATTATCTATAAAACTGCGTCTGGGTTTGGTGGATACCAATGAAATATATGCCGTAATGGAGGTTCTCAGTGATTTCCGGGTGGAAGAAATTATCCTGCATCCCCGCATTGGCGTGCAACAGTATAAGGGTGAACCCAATTGGGAGGCGTTTAAAGATTTGAGCCTGCGTTATAGCTTAGTGGGCAACGGCGATATCAACTCAATGGACATATTGGATGATATAAAACTAAGATTTCCGGATACGCCTGCCTGGATGCTTGGCCGCGGACTATTGACCAATCCCTGCCTATTGCGCCCCGAATTGGAATGGAGGGATACCATGATTAAACTGCATGATCTTTTTTTAAATAATCTCAAGGAGTTTGGACTTTCTGATCATCAAATACTAAACCAACTCAAATGCTTTTGGGAATATCCGGCACAGTATCTGGAAAAAGGACAACGCGAGCTGCGGAAAATGAAGAAAGTGGGGAGTATGGAAGCGTATGAGGTAAGTAAGATAAGGCTTATAGCTGATAGCTAGTGGCATTTGGCGGATGGCGGATGGCGGATAGCATTTGGCTGATAGCTGATGGCATTTGGCATTTGGCTGATAGCTAGTGGCTGATGGCATTTGGCTAGTGGCTGAATTGATCCTCATCCCTGTAGCTATAATGCAAAACTTCCCCCTCCTACAAAAGTTGGAGAGGGAAGAGTAGCATTGCTTTAAAACCTTATCTACGGATTTATAATATGTGCCGTACGATCCCGGTCTTTTCCATAAGCAAGTTATTAGCAGTTAAACAACAACTCGCGATATTTTGGCAAAGGCCACATTTCATCATCCACTATCAACTCTAACTTATCAATGTGGTAACGTATCTTGTCCAAATAAGGACTTACCTTTTCGCTATAGGCAACGGCTTTTTCTTTACCATCGTCCAATTTATTACACTGTTTACGAGCCTCTATCATTTCATTCCTCATACTCTTAATCAACGAAGTGTGACGCGATATTTCTCTTATAAGTTCAAGACGAGAACCAGTCATTTCCTTATATTCTTTTTCTCCAAAAATATCTTTGAGTCCTTGGATATTCTGAATCAACCTAGTTTGGTAATGGATTGCAGTTGGCACAATGTGATTGATGGCCAAGTCGCCCAGCACGCGTGATTCAATCTGAACTTTATAAACATACTTCTCATACTCTACCTCAACACGAGCCTCCAATTCCTTTTCGCTCAGAATACCACCTTCTATCAAAGTTTTTTTGGCAGTAGGCTCCAGATACTTGCTGATGGATTCGGGCACGTTGGTGATATTTGTTAAACCACGTTTTTTTGCTTCCGCCTTCCACTCTTCCGAGTAACCATCACCACTAAAACGAATGGGTTCACATTCGATAATTATCTTTTTTAGTGTTTGAAAGATCGCATCGTCCTTGCTTGCTCCTTTTTCAATCAAACCGTCCACTTCAACTTTAAAATCTCTTAGCTGAGCAGCTACAGCAGCACTTAAAACGGTTGTAGAAGCAGCTGCGTTGGCCGATGAACCTACAGCACGAAACTCAAAACGGTTTCCGGTAAAGGCAAATGGCGAAGTACGGTTACGGTCGGTGCTATCCAAAATAATTTCCGGAATACGACCGATACCTAATTTCAGTGCGGTTTTTTGATCCGGAGTCATTTTGCTATCTGGTACTTCAGCAACAATCTTATCCAACATGGCCGAAACTTCAGTTCCTAAAAACGCAGAAATGATGGCTGGAGGTGCTTCGTTGGCTCCCAATCGGTGGCCATTGGTGGCATTAAGAATGGCTGCACGCAACAAATCCTGGTTTTTATAAACAGCCATCAAGGTATTCACCACAAAAGTGATAAACTGTAAATTTGACTTTGGATTTTTTCCCGGAGCATATAGCAAAACACCAGTGTTTGTTCCCAATGACCAGTTATTGTGCTTACCCGATCCGTTGATGCCGGCAAAAGGCTTTTCGTGAAACAACACAGTAAACTTATGACGACGAGCAATACGCTTCATCAAGTCCATTATCAACTGGTTATGATCGTTGGCAAGGTTGGCCTCTTCAAAAATAGGAGCCAACTCAAATTGCGAAGGAGCAACCTCGTTATGACGTGTTTTAACCGGGATACCTAATTTATGCGCCTCAATTTCAAGGTCAATCATAAAGCTTGACACGCGCTCAGGTATCGAACCAAAATAATGATCATCTAACTGCTGGTCTTTCGACGAGGAGTGCCCCATCAGGGTACGACCTGTCAACACCAAATCAGGGCGAGCCTTGAAAAGAGCTTCATCAATCAAAAAATATTCTTGTTCCCATCCCATAATGGTATGAACACGGGTAACGTTTTTATCAAAATACTGACAAACAGCTACAGCAGCTTCGTCAACCGCAGTAAGTGCCTTTAGTAAAGGAGTTTTATAATCTAAGGCCTCGCCGGTATAGGATATAAATACGGTGGGGATACAAAGTGTGGTGCCCACGATAAAGGCAGGCGAAGAGGTATCCCATGCGGTATATCCACGCGCCTCAAAAGTTTGGCGAATACCTCCCGAAGGAAAAGAGGAAGCATCAGGCTCCTGCTGAACCAATAATTTTCCCGCAAAATTTTCAATGATACTGCCATCATCGGCATAATCAATAAAGCCGTCATGTTTTTCGGCGGTTGCATCTGTAAGTGGTTGAAACCAGTGAGTATAATGAGTGGCACCGTTTTCGATAGCCCAAGCCTTCATTCCCAAAGCTACTCCATCCGCCATTTTACGATTGATTGAACCGCCCGTTTCGCTGGCCGCTTGCACTGCCGCAAAAGATTGCTTGGAAAGATATTTACGCATCGAATCAGTATTAAATACTTTTTCGCCATAATAATCAGTTACTTTACCCGCTGGCATCTTTACTTCCTTGGGAGTCCTAGAAAGCAACTCATCCAACGCATGAAATCTCAATGTTGCCATAATTAATGCTTTAAATTTTAATTTTTTATTATTATTTACAGATGCAAAAATATCATTTATAAATTGAAAGTTCTATTTCTGAGGGTGTTTTTTTTATTTCATCCAAAAATATTTTACATACCCCTATAATAAATAGTACGAACAGATAAATTTTCCACACTAAATCATTAAAACCTAAATTAACACCCAAATCAGAATAATAAAAAAGCCCTCCTGATTTAAAATGAAACCAATATGAAGTTAAAAGTACCATATCATAAGTAAAGCCGCCTGTACGAAACCAATTTTCTATCACGCCAAACCAAACATCAGCACATAAAAAATGTCGATTAAATGAATAAACGACATCTTTTATGCAGCAACATAAAATATTTACTTTTTTAGTTCCGCGTAGTTTTTATAAAAATAAGGTATAGTTTCGATGCCAGTAAAAAATTGTTCCAAGGGAAAATTCTCATTTGGCGAGTGAATGGCATCGGCCTCCAATCCAAAGCCCATTAAAATGGATTTAATGCCCAGTATTTCTTCAAAAACAGATATTATAGGTATGGAACCCCCACTTCGTACCGGAACAGGTTTACGGCTATACACTTTTTCAATGGCCATTTCTGCCGCTTTATACTCTGCCATATCAATGGGGCAAACATATCCTTGTCCACCATGCAGCACCTCTACCTTTACCTGAACACTCTGTGGAGCAATAGTTTCCAAATGATGTTTAAGTAATTCTGCAATTTTATGATGATTCTGGTTGGGCACTAAACGTGATGATATTTTTGCATAAGCCTTGGAGGGCAAAACAGTTTTAGCACCTTCGCCAGTGTAGCCACCCCAAATACCGCACACATCAAAACTTGGACGAATACCTGTACGCTCGGTGGTAGCAAAACCCTTTTCACCTGCCAGTTCTTTGACACTTATGGCTGCTTTATACCTCTCCTCATCAAAAGGAG
This sequence comes from Saccharicrinis sp., assembly GCA_024635585.1. Lineage (GTDB taxonomy): Bacteria > Bacteroidota > Bacteroidia > Bacteroidales > Marinilabiliaceae > Saccharicrinis. The sequence continues at coordinate 6,248 of JAGXIP010000170.1, forward strand.
CCTGACTCATCTTTTTCCGCTCCACAGGAGTCACCTCAATTACATCATCGTAAAAACCCGGCACCGTAACTCTCCCATCGGCATCAGTCATTTGTGCAATCATATCGGCAAGCACATTTATTGGATTGGCAACAGCTCCGCCAAAAAGCCCCGAATGCAAATCACGATTTGGGCCCGTCACCTCCACTTGTAAATAAGCTAAACCTCGCAATCCGGTAGTTATAGAAGGTATACCCGGGGCAATCATCGAGGTGTCGGAAACCAATATCACATCACTCTTCAACAACTCTTTGTTATCCTCACAAAATTGGGGCAAATTAACCGAGCCAACTTCTTCTTCTCCCTCAATCAAAAACTTTACGTTACAGGGCAACTGATTGGTTTTAACCATAAACTCAAAAGCTTTGGCATGCATAAAGCTTTGGCCTTTGTCGTCATCGGCACCACGCCCATATATATGCCCATCCTTAACAACAGGCTCAAATGGTGGGGTATTCCACAATTCAATAGGATCAACTGGCATTACGTCCATGTGAGCATACACCAATACCGTTGGTAACTTCGGGTCGATAGTTTTTTGTCCAAACACAATGGGATTGCCGGGTGTATCATAAATCTCCACTTTATCGGCACCTGCATCTGACAAAATATTCTTCCACATTTCTGCCGCTCTGTACATATCTGGCTTATGCGATTCAATACTGCTGATTGATGGGATACGCAACAAATCGAACAACTCCGATAAAAAACGGCTTTTATTTTCGCTTATATAACTCTTTAATCCATCCATATTTTAAAAATTTAAAAGAAAGCAAGGTACATATGTTTTTTAGAACGAAGCATGAAGAAAGTCAGGGTTAAGCAAGGAGGCAAGGAGCGAGGGGCGTGGAGCATACAGCGGAGAGCGGAGAGAAAAATAGGAAGCGTAAAGCAAAAAGTGGAACGGAGAGCGGAAAGGGAAAGCAAACAAAGGAAAGCTTTAAAAAATAACGGGTCTATGACTACTATTTATTCTGAAGAATCACACCCTTACAAAGCAAACCCTACCTGTATGGCAAGATAATCGGCCACCCTGCCATGGGCTTTAAGATTAATGCCGCCCGTAAACTGTTTGCTTAACTGATAACGTAAATAGTAATTCTGAAACAAATTATTGGGCAGCTCAGCAGCCTGCAGTAAATAAAAACCAATTTGCTGCCCAAACCGCAATCGCCCCAGCAAAAACTCGTTGCCCACCAAAGGTGCCACACTCCATTGATCAGCAGCTTTTTTATAAGCCTGCAACTGTCTATATTCCAACATTGCAGCCAAGGTAAAGGAATTAATTCGGCCCCCACCAAAACTCCTGTTATACGATAAAGCTGCAATGGATTGATTATCGGGTACGCTGTCTTTCTTTATCGAATACGCAGCGAGTAATTCCTGCCTGCTTTGTTTTTCAAAAGGTTCCAAATCTTTTACCGGGTTTGAATTATAGGTATCTAAAGTATGCTCAAGCGCAATAGCCATCAACGGATAGTTTATGCCAAGATTGGGAGCTTTAAGCCCACCGTTGGAGATGTGTTCAAAGGAAACACTGGTTTTAACCGCCCATTGATTGTTAAAAAAGTAATAAGCATTAAGCCCGGCCGATAAGGGAAAGGCCAGCTTTGTGGAGTACGTGCGGTTTAACGGATTGCTATTCACATGATATGGATTGCTCATATACGCAACTCCCATGCCCACCTTGGCCGAGAAACGCCATGCCCCGTGTACCTTAAAAAAAGGTTCGGCATAGGCTAGCGCGGTTAACGCGTGACCCAAGTCCGGATGGCCAAAATCTACATAACCCAGGCCAAGCCCCCACTTGGGATATAAACCGAAGGTGTTTTTTGCTTTATCCGTTAATAACAATTGGCTCATCTCAAGTCCGATACCGCTGGGATGGGAACCTCGAAATTGTGACAAAACGTTTGTGTGTACCTGAAAAGTTCCATAATATGCCGATATGCCATAAAAAATGGGCTTGTCCGTCTGCTTACTTTGCGATTGTGCACGCGGCACAGCAGATATCAGACACAACAAAAGTAGCCCGCAATATCTAAGCAACAAACTTCTATTCATGTGTTTAACTAATAAGTTCCCCATTATTTCATTAAAAGAAAAATGCCACAATAATAGGCAAGCGATATGGATAAAGATAGAAAAAAATGTGAGTTTTGAGTATAGATGGCATAGAGCAAGGGTCAGTTAGGTTGGTGCTTCGGACTGCCAACTACTGATTGACTTACGGATGTACAGCAGGAGACTCAGGCAATGGGTAAAATGGCCGAAGATACTAATTGGAAACTGTCGACCAAAGACTCCCTGTTTACCGATTACTCAATGTTTACCGATTAACGCCAACTGCTCATTGCATATTTATACAAAAAAATTCCATAGGTTTAATATTTATGCAACACGGTTATTTTTTCGGTAAAAAAGCAAATATTTTTTTAACTTTGCGCCCGATAGAAAAATCAAGGTTTTACATGCCATAGCATAAAACCTTTATACCATATTAATCAATAGATTATCTTGATATTATGCCCGAAGTAAAAGGAATAAAGTTGGTGCTCGAAGATGGAAGTGTCTTTGAAGGAAAGTCGTTTGGATATCATAAATCTACAGCCGGAGAGGTGGTTTTTAACACTGCCATGGCAGGTTATCCCGAAAGTTTAACCGATCCTTCGTACAAAGGACAAATATTAGTGGCCACCTATCCTTTGATTGGAAATTATGGCGTACCCAAAGACGAAAAAGACGAATATGGCATACCCATGTTTTATGAGTCAGATCAAATTCATATTTCAGGTTTAATCATCTCTGATTATTCCTTTGAGTACAGCCATTGGAATGCAAAAGGTTCGCTGAGTGATTGGTTAATAGAAAACAAAGTTCCCGGAATTTTTGGCATAGATACCCGCGCACTAACAAAAAGACTACGCGAAAAAGGCTGCATGTTGGGTAAAATATTGGTGGATGATGAAGATATAGCCCAATACGACCCTAACCACGATAACCTTGTAGCCCAAGTAAGTATTAAAGAGCGCAAAGTTTATGGCAACGGAAAACACAAAGTGATATTGGTGGATACCGGTGCGAAAAATAATATTGTGCGATGTTTGCTAAAAAAAGATACCACGGTGGTGCAGGTGCCTTGGGATTATGATTTTACCCAAGAAGATTACGACGGCATCATGCTATCCAACGGACCTGGTGATCCAGAGATATGCGCAGTTACCGTGGCTCATATTAAAAAAGCCATTGAAATAGGTAAGCCAATCTTTGGCATTTGTTTAGGTAACCAATTGCTAGGTATCGCTTCTGGCGGAAGCACCTACAAATTAAAGTATGGACACCGTGCACACAATCATCCGGTTATAAAAGTGGGAACCAACAACTGTTACATCACTTCGCAAAACCATGGATATGCATTGGATAATGATTCACTTACTGACGATTGGGAGCCACTATTCGTTAACCTTAACGATAAAAGTAACGAAGGCATCCGACACAAATCAAAGCCATTTTTCTCTACCCAATTTCACCCCGAAGCATCGAGCGGACCTACCGATACCGAATTTTTGTTCGATGATTTTATCCAATTGATAGAAGAAAGCAAAAAATAAACAACCCTATTATAAACGCTATTATAAAAAAACAAAGCCCCGAGATACAAAATCCCGGGGCTTTTTCTTTGGCATTCCGTGCATGGTAATAATAAGCATGTTATTTTTTCTTACCTCCCAGATTCTTTCCTTAAGCACAAAATTAAAATTTCCTAACTACAAAAAGTGATGTTACCACGATACAACAAAAAAGGCCATCGGAATCCGATGGCCTTTTTATTATAAATTATACCGTATTTCCTTAACCTGCCCTATTCATAAATTTTATGAATAAGGCACCAAAGCCCGATTCTGCCTAAACTTTCTCGCCTTTCCGCCTATGATAGCGGAAAGTGAAAAATGTGTGCATTTTTCAGGTTAAAAAAACTTCAATCTATCGTCTTTAATCTCGGCTTTTTCTTTGATGGAAGGAGCCAAACGATAAGCTTTATTAGCACTCATGCTCTCCAACTGAGCTTTGGCACTAGCCACATCGGCACTTTCGCCCACCTGCTCAGAGGTAACTTTTACCACATAAACGCCTTGATTGCCTTTTACAGGTACCGACATTTTATCTACATCAGTTAGCGAAGCTACAGCTACTAAAGCAGGCTCCATACCTACACCTGGTACTTGGAATGATGCAAAGTTAATATTGGTGGCCGACTGCACTCTACTATCCATTTTCTGAGCCAATGAAGACAGGCTTTGACTGGTTGCTATGTTCTCTTCAAATCGTTTTTTAATAATCTCGGCCTTTTTGTCTTTTGCCAAAATACTTTTAATAGCGCTGGCTACTTCACGATCTTCTACATCTTGGTATCCTTCTTTTACTGCATCAGTTACTAATGCAATTACAAACTGATTTCCAAACTCGTAAATAGTTGGCGACATATCATTAACCTCGGCCTCAAAAGCCCACTGCACAAGTCGGCGCGAACCCTCTAACCCAGCTACATCTCTATCCGAGGCACGCAAGGTAGCAAAGCGTGGCGTAAGATTTTCAGTTTTAAAACCTTCTTTAAACTTGCTTGGCGTGTTGTTGCTGGCCGCAAATTTATTGGCTGCCGAATATACTTGTTGATATGTTTTGGAGCTGTATTTAATCTCTCTGCCTAAAGTGGCAATATTATACTTGGTTACCAATTGGCCCACCTCCTGTATCTGGATAATGTGAATACCAAACTGTGTTTCTACCTTAACAACATCACCTTTTTTAGCATTAAAAGCTGCATCGTTAAAAGGCTTAACCATAGTACCTTCCTTAAACCAATTTAAGTCGCCCCCATTAATAGCCGAACCGGTATCCTTTGAATTTTTCCGAGCCAAGTCGGCAAAATCAGCACCTTTCTCTACTAAATTCATCAAGCTATCGGCGATTGCATTAGCCCGTGCAGGATCTTGCTCCTGAACAAGTATATGTCGAGCCTTAACTGAATCGGGCATTTGCTTAACGCTTACCAAACGACTCAGCTTATAAGTATCGTCTTCGAGGTAAGGTCCGTAAACATCACCTTGTTTGCCATTAGCCACAAAATCCTTTAATGCCAAACGCACATCCTCTTCTTTAAGGTTTCTATCCTGATAAGGGATATCCGAGTTCATGGTTACAAATTGTGCTGGGTCGGTAGTAGGATTTGAAAACTCAGGTTTAATATCGCTAATCCATTTCTCAGCCATTTGCTTGTCTTCCTCCGAAGGTTCAACCAAAAATGTAACATACTGTATGGTACGTTGTGCTTCTTGTTTAAAGTTCTCTTTGTGCGCATCAAAATACGAGCTGATTTCGCTATTAGAAACGCTAACAGTGCTGTCGGGAATAGTTGCATAGCTAACTGCCACAAAGTCAAAATCAACATTTCTCAAATTTGCCTTTGCCTCTTTTTGAGCCTGATTACTGGTTACATAAAACCCCTTTTGAAACAAGTTGGTGTACTTCGTTGCCAACTTCTCATTTACCAGGCTTTTTTGCAAAAACTCCCAGTAGAAATTAGCATTGGGATCATTTTTCCGGTTACGTAAAAAGTTAACCACTGCAGTCTGGCTAAAAGCACCTGTTTGTGGGTCGGTAAACATTTGACGGATGCCTGGATGCGGGTCATTGCCAGTTGCCATATCGATAATCTCATCGGTGGTTACAGCAATACCCGTTTCCTCGTACTTTTCTCCCATCACCACATCCATTACCATTTGATCCCATACGGATTGACGAATTTGGAATTGCAGATTTTCATCGATACTGCTTTGTCCGGAACTCAGCTTCCGAAAATCTTCGGCCTGGGTAATTTCATTTTGGTAAGCAGTGTACGAAATAGCGGTTCCGTTTACTTCGCCTATTTCCATACTGCTGGGTTGACCACCGCCTTTATTGCTAAAAAAATCGGTTAGAATAAATGCCAATAAGGCGAAACCCACCATAAAAGCGACAAGTACACCACCTTTTTTTCTAATTCTTTCTAATGTTGCCATTCTGTTTATTGTTAATTTTAAAGTCTCAAAAATTAGGTTACGAATATACAAAAAATTGGATAACACCTAGAGTGGATAAGTAGTGAATGAACAAATTCACAAAAAAAACCTTACCCTCTCCTACCCTTCCTTATCTATCCATATTAACACACCTGAATATCAAGCACATAAATAAACTCATTGCTTATACAAGCAAGCTTACGTAGAGCCTAAAAAACAGGATTTGTTATGAATTATGCAGAACCGTGACATTAATCAGGTCGATACGATTATCGGATGCCACCTGAATCTTCATTTTAAAGTCGCCGATTACTATTTCCTCATCGTTTTTAGGAATGGATTCGTTATGGTGAAGTATCAATCCGGCTATTGTTTCAAAGTTTTCGGAATCAGGTAAGTTGAGTCCATATTTCTCATTAATAAAATCTATTTCTACTCGTCCTGAAAAAACATATTCATTATCGTCTATTTGTTTATCTATCAAATCTGACACATCGTGTTCGTCGTCTATTTCGCCAAATATCTCTTCGAGTATATCTTCCATGGTAACAATGCCAGCTGTACCACCAAACTCATCCACAACCAGTGCAATACTACGGTGTTCCTGGGTAAATACTTCTAAAAGCATATTTGCAGTCATGGTTTCAGGCACAATTGTTATCCTGCTGATGGCATTTTTTAGCTGCTTGGGTTTTTTAAAAAGCTCCGAAACATGCACATAGCCAATAATATTGTCAATGGTATTTTTATATACCAATACTTTTGAGTAACCCGTTTCTATAAATCGCTGAGTCAACACATCAAGGCCTTCCCCAATTTCAATGGCCGAAATATCTGTTCGTGGAATAATACATTCCCGGATCTTAATCTTGGAAAAATCGAGGACATTTTTGAGGAGCTTTACCTCTTTGGCCATCTCGTCGGTAGTTTCAAGCTTTTGATGGTGCTGCGAAATAAGGTGATCCAGATCAATCCTCCCCAAAACGGTGTTTTTTGATGATGCTAAACCTGGTCTTTTTAGAATATTTTTCATCAATCCTTCGCTTAGTACAAACATCACTTTAGAAATAGGATAAAAAATAACATGAAAAAATAACAAAGGAATGGCAGCTGTGTTAAGTACAAAAATAGGGTTTATGCGAAATAAAATCTTAGGCAAAAACTCAGCAGTAACCAATATAAGTAAAGTAGAGAGTACCGTTTGAATAAACAATACCAATATGGGTGTTTCAATATATACTTGAATAACAGGCTCCAGCATTTTGCCCATTTGCAAACCATAGACTACTAATGCTATATTATTGCCCACAAGTAGTGCCGAAATAAAGAGACCTGGGTTACGCACGAAAATATCAATAATCTTGCTCAGCCGGGGGAACTTGCTTTTGTTGAGTTCGAGTAATAATCTATTGGATGAAATAAACGCCATTTCGCAACCCGAAAAGAATGCCGAGAATACAAGAGCAAGAATGATGATGGTAGCGTGATCCATTTATTTGTTTAGTTCGATTATGTTATAGGGCTAAAGTAATAATTATACAGGCACAAAGTAAAAATTTATGTATAAGTTTATTATTTAACTACAAATTAACCCAAATTTTATTCCTCGTCCAATGAAATAGTACCGCTCATTTTATTAAGGCGATATTCCTTCAGGTTTTCTTTTGCAGTAAAACCATATCCTGTAATTATTTCGTCCTTTGTTGTTATTTTAATAAACTTATCGGTGTAGATCTGTCCAACTTTTTGATCCCAAAAAAGTTGTTCCGTATTAAAAACAACCCCTTCATCGTTAACCGCTTCCACATCATTTCTCAAATCCCAAAGCTGATCTTTGTCTTTAAATATGGCATATTTACACTTAATCTGTGCACTAATTTTACCTATGGAGTCATAGGTCATAATATGTCCACCTTTGGGATACTCTTTATACGGCTCTTCGGCTTTATCGTAGTTTAAGAGCAGGGGGGTAATGATATGGTATTTTATTTTTCCTGAATCCGATACCAGTGTTTCAAAGTCAACCAACTCGAGCGAAGGTGTATTTTGGTCGGCTTGAATAGCTTTAATTTCTTCAGGTTTATTTGAAGTACATGCCAAATTAAAAAACAAAACTGCAAGTAGCAGTGTACTTGCAGTTTTGTTTATAGTGTGATTCCAATTTATATAAAATTGCGGTTTCATTATCATAAAAAATAAATCCTTATTTTTTGGCTCTAATCTTGGTAGAGACACCAATCCATCCACCAACAGTATAAGAGTCGCCCTCTTTAAAACCTTGAAAGAAAATTTCTTCCAATCCAGGGAAATGCTGTGAGTAAATATTGATGAGCTCGTTGGCTTTATCCGTTACTTTAGGATCAATACTTTTACTCTTTTGAAACATGTCAACTGCTGCCCAGTAGGCTGTTTTATGTTCAAACTCGTTTGTGCCAAAGTTATTTGCAGAAACGGCATAAAGGTTTCCTATCAATATATAAGGATCGCCCCAATCAGGTCGAAAACTAATTGCTTTTTCAGCATTCGTTTTGGCTTCGTTCAATTTACCTTGGTTAAACTTTATTAAACCTAACTGATAATGCAGTGTTCCTTTTTGGTCACTCTCCTCCTCTAATTTGATGGCCTCGTTATAATATTCTACAGATCTATCCAAATCCTGTGTTTTTAAATACATCCTTGCCAAACCATAAGCCGATGACGAAGAAGGTTCAATGGCATGCAAACTTTCAGATACATCGTACAGTAATTGAGCATCTTCGCAATTGGCACGCGCCAACAGTTTGTTTACCATTTTAAGCCAATCCAGGTCTGCTTTCTTTTCGGCTAACTGGGGCGTAAATATCCTTTCTATGGTTTCGCAATCTGCGACTCCACTTGAAGCAAAAAGCTTTTCAACTGTTTCCTTAACACCTGCAATCTGCTCCTTATCCTTCTCCTTTTTTTCTGCTTTTATTTGGTCTGTTAAAAGGTTACTTACTTTTATGTAATTATTAACTACTACCTCGGCATTTACTTGGTCTGCTCTGTACATATCCATGGTGTTCATCATGTAAGTTGCTACAACAGCCACCTCACTACCCACACCCTGACCAGCTATCGACTTCTCAAACCATTCTTGCGCTACTTTTCTAGATTCAGGGCTATCGCTTTTATAATTCAGGAGATGAATAGCCTTGCGACCTAAGAGGTAGGTTTCGTTGTACTTACGATGATCGCCCATGTATTTTATACGTTGGTCGTATATACCCATCAACTTCTGAATAAGCTCTTCTCTTTTTGCTTTATCCTTTTCTTTACTTAAACGCCAATCCATAATTTTTATACCATCGGTATAAATTTTAGAGCTAGCAAGCGGACATTCGTTAAAGGCAATTTCCCAAGAAGGTATTGCATCGGCATAACTTTTTTGCTTTACATACTCAGTAAACAGCGATAAGTTTTTAAGACAACGAAGGCTGTCTTCCCCGTGCCCATATTTAGAGCCATCCTCAACACCCTTTTGAGCGAATGCCTGAGCGCTAAAAAGGACTATTATTCCTGCGGTAAAAATTTTTATAAAAGTCTTTGACATGATCTTATTATTTAAATATTATTATTAATCGATTTGTCTTTTGCGAAACCAAAACTCATGTAAACTAAAGTTGGCTGTCAGTTTCCCGTATGATTGTTCAAAGTTACTGTTTCCATCTGCGCTTCTTTTACCCAACTCTACTGAAAGGTTGATAGCAGTTCTGGATCGTTTTAATGGTAAACCTAAACCAAAAGTTATGCCATAATTATAGATGTCGCTATTTCCCTCACTACTAAAGCTTGCAATGTTGTGATCGCGATAGTAGGCTCCAGCTCTGTATCGCACGCGCGCCAAGTAATTTTTGGCCGATCTGTCGTTGGGTATAAACTCGGCACCAACCGAATAATTAGAGGTGTTTTTATATTCAAATGAATTGTCAATATGTTTCGTATCACCCCAAGCCTCGCTTAAATAATCCGCTCCTACCTGCAGTTTATCCACAATACTATACGAAATTCCTAAACCAAAAGAAGCGGCATATTCTATTTTATTATCGCTCAAATCACTTTTTGAATACTTCAATGTATCAATGCCATACCTTGGATTAAATAGTTCGTTATCGTCGGCAAACTGCCCACCCCGTGCAATAAATGCAGTACTTTCGCCTTTAAGTGCAATTTTAGGACGATAGGTAACACCAAGAGTTAATGATTTTTCATCATCCAAACTATGGGTATATTGAGCCCCAAAATCGTAGATAACGCTGGATATCCTCACCTCTCTATAATCACCATGATAGAGGGCTCCCGTAGAACCACCAAAAGATTGTTTAGAAATATTACGTAAGTTACCGAACAGATACGAGAAATTAGCACCAACAGAAAGATTAGCGATTGGTTTTACGGCAGCACCAAAATACGCTTGTGTTAAATTCCCACTTCCTGATAACTCCTCATAGGCAATGGATTCATCGATAAGTGACTTTGTTGCCAAAAAGTTATACCCAATGCTAGATACTGGTTTAAAACCCACCGTGTAACTAACATTTGGTGATACCGAAAACGCCAATCCGATATAATCAAATACCATATCGCTGTTATAGATGCTACCCTCACTTGTTTCCTGCGATTGCCAAAAATAACTTACACCGCCATCAAAGTAAAACGATAGTGAATCTAAGGCTGTGAGTGAAGCTACGTTTAGGTTGTTTAGTCCGTAAGCCGAACGCATACCAATACCTGTATTACCCATCCCGCTTTTTGCACCGTAACCAATATTTTGCGACTCGCCCAAACCAAAGCGCGAGAGAGGGGAGTAGGTTCTCTGTTGTGCCGATAAATTTAAGATAGGAGTGATCGTTAAAAAGCTTAGTACCACAAGTACTAATTTATTTGTTTTTAGCATTATATTCAAGTATTGTATTTAAACCGCTTTGTACCAAATTAAGATTTACAAAGATGGTATTTTTTAATTTTTCGACAAAAAAATATGCATCTCCTCCTGTTAAAATGGTTTTAGTGCTGATATTTAAGCTGTTAAAGTGATTAATATAGCCATCTAATTCAAAAACAAGCCCATTTTGAACCCCTGACCACATGGCTTCGTCGGTCGATAAGCCCATAAACGGCGTATCCATGTTTGGTTTTAGCAAAGGAAGCTTTTTTGTGTAATCATGTAAAGCATTAAATCGGGTTTGTAATCCTGGCGATATATTACCCCCCGAAAAGGTTCCTTCTGCATCTAAATAATCAATAGTAATGGCCGTGCCTGCATCAATAATTAATTTGGGGCAGCCTTTGTACAATTGATGTGCCCCTACCAAAGCTGCTAACCTATCTTTACCAAAGGTTTGCGGGGTTTTATAATTGCTTTGAATAGGCAATCTACTACTGTGGCTTAACAGGTGAACTTCAATATTATTGTCTAATCCCAACTGAGTACGCAATTCGTCCTCTTCGCTATAATCGTTTTGAACAGATGACACGATAAGTTTATCTATTGCATACTTAGCTCTAACCCTATTAATAAAGGTTTTGTCAAAATTTTTGCTCGAATCAGAATGAATCAAGATGCCCTTATCAAAAATACCAATTTTAGTAAATGTATTTCCCTGATCAATGACTAAATTCACGGCATTTTGATTTAAAATATTACGCCAATCCATCAAAAAAAGATGGATATACTTTGAGATTTAATTTTTTGTGCCTAACTATAAACTTTGTAAAGTTTTATAAATAGCCGCTGCAAAAATACTAAAAAAAGCCTTGATACGAAACAGGATTAATGGAACTTAGCCTTATGAGAAAGATATTTATTGTTGAGGACGACCGATTTATTACTGCCATATTTACCATGTTCCTGCGCGATTTAGGTCATGAGTTGGTAGGGAAAAGTAGCTTAGGGCGCGAAGCCATTGAGAAATGCAAGGAGCTAAAGCCTGATGTTGTTTTAATGGACATACACTTGGATGGCGAATTGGACGGCATCCAAACCGCCGAAATGCTCAAACGCGAAATGGAAGTGCCCATTATTTATATTTCGAGCGATACCTCTTCGCCGGTTATTGAAAGAGCCATCGTTTCAAACTCCTACGGTTATCTTGTAAAACCCATCAACAAAAAAGAATTGGGTATAAGCATTGATTTGGCTTTTTTTAAGCACCGGGTTGATATTGAACAAAAGGAAAGAGAACAAGGATACCGCGAATTTATATCCAACTCGCCTATGCCAATAGTGGTTTTAAACAACGAAAAAATTACCTACCTGAATAAGTTGGGATTGGATGTTTTTAAAACCCATTATATTGAAGATGTGATGGGCTTACCCATAAAAAACTTTATTGCCGAAAGCAACTATGCCGAATTTTGCGAAGTGATTAACTCGTCCATATCCAACGACCAAATCATAAAACCCTTTTTAACCAAAATGAAAACGGTACATGGCGACCATTATTGGGCAGAGGTTACCGGTTCTATGGTTAACTTTAACAATCACAAATCCATACAATTAATATTTAGAGATGTATCGGAACGTAAGCTAAGTCAAACAAAAAATGAGGCCTACGAAAAGGCACTTTTTGACAGAAATAACATATGCTTTGTGTTAGACAATAAATTTAATGTCATACGCAGCAATACCTTCACTCAAAAATTACTGAACAAAGACAATATTGTAGGTACCAAATTCTCCTCTATAATAAAAAGCACCCCTGCATGGTTTAGTGCTTTACTAAACATGGATTGTCAATTGCATAACGGGCAAGCCGTTAAAATCACCTTGTGTAACGGGCAAGTCGTAAAACTTATGCTACATGTAATATGCTCGATTAATGGTAATATGGAGCAAGTTATATTGACCGAGATGTGCGATTAATTTTTTGCAAAAACAGCCGCGTGCATAAGGTCGAATATTGTTTTAACGTCGGTGATATTGGGTATGGTTGAAAACACCAAACTTAGCTTACCGTTTTTCTCTTTCATTTTTGCATTTTTATGCTGCGCTTGTAAATAAGCCAAAATACTTGTGAATACTGCAGAGCGGTAATAAGGCGAGTCCTGGTTTGACACAAAGTAAACAATCAATTTATTTTCTTTGAATATAATTTTTTCGATCCCCAGGTCAATGGCTTTCCAGCGTATTTGAACCACTTGGATTAATTGGCGAGCCGAACCCGGTATATCCCCAAACCTATCGTCCAACTCTGTTTTAAATGCTTTCAGCTCCTCTTCGTTTTTTAATCCGTCAAGTTGGCGATACAGTTGCATCCTTTCGGCTACACTTTCTACATAGTCGTCGGGTAGCAATAAACGGGCATCGGTTTCAATGGTGCAGTCGCTCACAAATTGTATGTTTGTACCCACAATCTGTTTCGTCTCTTCATGATACAAATCCTGGAATTCAGTTTCTCGGAGTTCGAGGATGGCTTCGTTTAAAATGCGATGATAGGTCTCGAAGCCAATATCGGCAATAAAGCCACTTTGCTCGCCACCCAGCAAGTTACCAGCACCACGGATATCCAAATCTTGCATGGAAATATTAAAACCACTACCCAAATCCGAAAACTCCTCAATAACATTTAACCTACGGCGTGCTTCCTGTGTAACCGACGACAATGGAGGTGCCAGCATGTAACAGAAGGCTTTTTTGTTGGAACGCCCTACCCTACCCCGCAGCTGATGTAAATCGCTCATACCAAATTGATTGGCATTATTTATAATGATGGTATTGGCATTGGGTATATCCAATCCCGACTCGATAATAGTGGTGGCTATGAGCACATCATAATCGCCATTGATAAAGCCCAGCATCACGTTTTCGAGTTCCGCACCATCCATCTGGCCATGGCCAACCACCGTTTTTACCGAAGGAACAATCCGGTTTATCATGGCTTGGATCGCATAAATATTCTGCACCCGGTTATGGATAAAAAACACCTGCCCGTTGCGTTCAACCTCGTAAGTAATGGCGTCTCGGATTATTTCGTCGCTGATGGTATGCAGCTCGGTAAGG
>JAGXIP010000171.1 GCA_024635585.1 Saccharicrinis sp.
ATTCAAGGGTTATACCTTCTGCTGGTGTCTCATGACATTTCGGCCTGTTTTGGTTAATGCACGAGATGGAGAGTGCAATAAGACTGATCAAAATAGTGTATTTCATATTATGATGTTGCAGTATACCTTGTAAGGCTTGTGGAGTAAGAGGTTCTCCCTACTAGCACATGCTGGTGGGGCAGGTTATTCGATTAGCTGCTTTATTTCTATTCAATCATCTAATTATCAAGTTTAATACGAATCTATAAGTCCGAAACTTAAAATTACAATGAATGAGTATATATTTTACTGCCTAAAAAGTACGAAAGAAATAGTAGTCCTGTCGAGCCCAATAAAACCAAGAAAAATACTAAATATTTTACATTTCCAGGCTTGTCGTTATTATTAATTATATTTAGTTTTCTGTCCGTGGTAAAATATATTCTCATAAGCTTTCTGGAAAAGGAAAATGGAATGATTGCGCTTATTATTAATAGCCACCTCAACATTAAATCAACTTTCAAAAGTGATAAAATTAAGGACAGTATTATAAAAGTGATTCCCCAGAGAATAATCATTATCACCTTTTCTAAAGAAGCGTCCTTTAGTTCACTACCTTTCTCTAGGTTCCAGCACCAATAAAAGTTTAAATACATTCTGTCTAAAATATTCATGTGTCGTTGTTTCGTGTAAATATAGCAGCTAACGGTTGGCGGTATGAAATCTTGGGGATTGCGGGCTACTTACCTGTCAAGTTACACCGAACTTGATGCGTGGCAGAATGTTTGAATAACCAACTAAACCCCAATGTTTTATACCGCTTGTTACCAGCAGTATTATTTTTTTATTCCAAATTTTTTATAGAAAGCTATTGTATTTTCAATCTTGAATTCTATACTTTTAGTTATACTTTCTGGTTCGTTTTTACGCTTATTATATTTCGCAAAAGCTTTTCGAATTTGTTCATCGCTGAGTTCTGAATTGTCTGCCCAATTTACTACGAAGCCAGCTTTCAATTCATTTTCCATTGTGATAGGATTTTTAACTGGAATTTCAGTTTCTACCATTAATGAAGTTAACCTTTCAATTGCTATCGGGGGATCTTTTTGACCAACTACTTTATAGAAACTTTGCAAAAATGTAATTATTCTATTGTCTATTGTACAACCAGACCAATTTTGGCGACCTTCTGATTCGTATGCATGAACCAAGCCTCGTCCAATAATTGACAAACTTCCATTATTTTCAAGAACTTCAATATCACCTCTCACAATTGCACCACGAAGAGGAATTCCAACAGATATTGATATTTGCATTAACATTTTTACAGCACTTACCAATTCAATTAAACTGCTCTCTCTTGAGTTTTTCGTCCATAGCATTATACTATCAGATATATTGACAAGTTTTAAATCAGTTGGATTAAAATATTCTTTTAACCTTTCTTTTTTAGCATCTTGACTTTCTTTGTGATATTTGGTATAGAATTCAACTGGAAAGTTTACCAACCTTTTATATAAATCAACAAGTTCAGCATGGCTGTTATTTCGAACTAGTCCTCTAAATCCTAAAATATCTAAAAATGCAAAATAGGGTTGATTCCAAAAGAACTTGTCTTCATCCTCTCTTGTGCGGATAATATTGTCGGCCATAATTATGAAGTTTTCTATTATTGCTGGTAACTCGTCAGTATACCTTACCTTAGGTAATGTTATGAACCTAAAATCAGGCTGTATAACCTTACCTTCAAGTAAATTCTATCAATATCGTCAGAAATATAAACCCTATTTGCATTGTACCTCATGGCACGTAAAATTATAATAATTACCTCTCACTACAAAAAAATATATTTATACAATTCAGTCGGAGAAATCATTCCAGGCTTTCTACATGTCATCAGATAGGGTAGGGTATGCAAGTGGCGTTTTCCCCAATAGCTCCGTCAACTCATGCACTGAATTAAACTTTTACTTCTTTTGTATGGTCAGAAAAAACGGATAATAATTCAAATGTCACGACTGTTACAAGTATGACGTTGGTGTCCTTTAACACTTCACTGTTGCCTATCGGTTTGACGCATGGCGCAGTGGTGGAATAATGTTCAGGATAATTGATAGGGAGTCAAATGTTCTTTTAACCACTGAACCCACTTTTTTACCAAACGCCTGTTAGGGTGTGTTAATACTGCTAAACAATAGCAGGTGTTTTATATCCATCGTCTACAATTTTAACCTTGTTGTTTACAGGGTTTATTTCTTCATCAAGTTCTCTTAATTTCTTCTATTAGCTTGTCTTTATTGTCAACTTGGATTATTAAAAAATAACTCAAATCTGTTTGTTCTGCTTTATTATACATTTTTGGATGGGTTTCTAAACCTTGCAATAATAACCGTATCCGGAATGGGGGGTCAGTATGCTCCGGAATCTACATCATACAAAAAAACTCCTTAATTAATTTGAGATTTGAAAGGTAAGAATCAGAAAGTGCGATTCATACCCATTTTACATGTAAATTGAGTTCAGGCGCAACTAAAAACTAAAAGTAAAGGAAACAAGCCTATTGTGAATACCCACCTAATTGTGATCAGTCACAACATATTTCTCAGTCGGTTATTTCGGTTATATATATTCTCCAAATTAAGGCCTTATGCAACTGGTTATGGTTCGTATACTCCACATAGATCGTTGTATATATCCTCCAAATAAAGGCTTGGTACAACACATAACCAACTGGACGAAACAAAATGATGTTGTGTATACCCTTCAAATTGAGGCCTGGCACAACGATCAAGCACTAATAGAATTAGACGGATTGGTTGTGTATACCCTCCAAATTGAGGCCTGGCACAACGATGGAAAAATTTTTTAAATCGATCGCAGGGTTGTGTATACCCTCCAAATTAAGGCCTGACACAACAAAAGTTTCGTGCGGCACTCCCCGCCGTTGTATATACCCTCCAAATTAAGGCCTGGTACAACTAAACAAACAGGAGGAACAAAAATGAGTTGTGTGTATCCTCCAAATTGAGGCCTGGCACAACCGAAAACATTAAACAGCGCGAAGTACAGGGTTGTGTATACCCTCCAAATTGAGGCTTGGCACAACTGGACGAACGCAAAGGATTATTTGTTGCTAGTTGTGTATACCCTCCAAATTGAGGCCTGGCACAACTTATAGGGGGACGGGAAAAAGTCCATGTTTGTTGTGTATACCCTCCAAATTGAGGCCTGGCACAACTGTTCAGATTGATTTAGCTTGGACTGTTAAGTTGTGTATACCCTCCAAATTGAGGCCTGGCACAACGTAAAAACGTTCACCTCTGAAACGATGTTGTGTATACCCTCCAAATTGAGGCCTGACACAACCAGATTGAATATCACTGCGGTACCAATTAGTTGTGCATACCCTCCAAATTGAGGCCTGACACAACGTGTTTTTTGCATAATTGTTCTTTAAAGGGTTGTGTATACCCTCCAAATTGAGGCCTTGCACAACTTTAAATTTGGTTGCTATACTAAACAATAGTTGTCTATACCTTCCAAATTAAGGCCTGGCACAACTTCAGCAAGGAACATTGTTGAACGTTTTATGTTGTTTATACCCTCCATATAAGTCCAAGACACCGTTCTCTTATAAAGATTTGGATAACCTATTTTGTATACTGTAGATTAGCTCCACAGTTATTCCTTTAAACTCTTCTGCAATAAGCTCAGCAAAACAATTATCATTCCAATTTTCTATCAATAATTCCATTGTGGCTTTCTGCGGAAATTGGTTATGGAAGAAACAATTACGAACCATCTTCATAAAACAAAAGGTTTTTTCATCAATATACCCGTTTTTCAATAGCCAGATTAAATATGGCTTATGCTGAATCGTGCCATACTTCCGATTACCATTATCGTCGGTAAATAATAGTGTAATCTCCTCCAGATGCTCTTCAGTTAAGCATTTTTCCAGATTGAATACTGCATCTTGTATTTCCAGTTTATGTTTATTATAGCTTTCAAGTTCTTTTTTCAGGCAGTCAAGAGGTATTTCATCTTGACTAAAATATTCAAAAAGTTCCGGTAGTCGTCTATCATGAACAAACCTTTGAAGCACAGTGTAATCTTTGCCTTTTCTTTCAGAGATAATCTTCCTGGTTATTGTATTATTGATTAAGTTATCCTCTTCCTTTAATTGGTTATATGACAGCTTGGCAGTAACTGTTTGCTCAACCCTTGTTGTTTCATTTAACCAGGTATTTATTTTGTTCAGTTTGATTTCAGTGTTGAGTAATTTTTCAAGAATTAGTGTACATGCCATGTCCTGTTCTTTTATTATTCTCAACTCTTTTTCATTTCCAGAAATTGCTTTTTTAAAGACACGTTCAACTTGCTTTGGATCTATATCCGGCAACCGTGGCTTATTAATTCTTTCAAGTTTTCGTTCTGCTTTTTTATCTTTAAATACATTTTCAAACGCTTTTTTATAGTATACAGCATAGTTGTCATCACTATCGGGTTTAAAGGCAACTTTTTCGCCATAAATATTGTATTCTCGTGAATATTTATAAAAATCCTGAACATTATCCTTACGGTAATTCATCCACCAGATTTTTAAAAGTTCATTCCATTTTAGTTTCTTATCTGGTAATTTCTGACTTTCCCCGGTCAGTAAACTTAAATGCTGAAATAATTCTTCGTCAAAAAGATCAGTGGGCAAATCAATTGGTTTGTCCTTTTTATTACTTAACCATTGCTCCAGTGAGTGCCTATTTTTAATCCTTAATGTCACCGGTATTAAGTTCTGATTTTCAGGTATAGATATAACCGTAATTTTCTTTTTATCCTTTTCACTCCATTCATCTTTATAAAAAGTATTGGTTATCCATGAGGTATTTATTAATGCAGCCTTACCACTTCTTTGTATAACCGGAATTTCTCTGGCACCCTTCTCCCATAAATATTTTTCGTAAAAATCAACAGTAAGATTAATTTCATTAAAATCAAGTTTAAACAGGAATGGATGACCATCACGTTCGTTTAGTTTAGGCTCGTTTATTACAATAGAAAGAAAGAGTTGTTTCTTTCCTGGATTACCAAACAATGCAAGGCATTCTTGTAACTGATTGTAATAAAATGAAGTAATCTTTTTCTTTTTCTCTTCAGATATCAGCATGTCAATGATATCTTTTGCAAGGTAGCTAGCCATTACTCCAGGCTTCAACAACTGTTTATTTTCTTGCCTGACTTTTTGGATTTCCTTATGCCTGTTTCTCGTTTCAAGTCGTATTCTGCTTATCTTTTCAATTGCTTTGCGCGATTCATCAACTGTTTTGACATTAAGCCAGTAATCAAGTATTCGTGAAGGAATCTGTTCAAGAGTAATATTATGGGGTGTTAATATCTTATGCAACTCTCTTTTTCGCCACTTAAGATGTTCTAAAGCCGAGTCCTTATATGGAGCTACACTTTTTTTATGTGTTCGCCTGGCGAATTCATTAAAATTCAGATTTGATTTTATTTCTTGTATGAAGTTCAGATCAAGTATTTGCTCATTCTTTTCAATGAAATCTGCAATTAGCTTTTCAGGTTTTCCAGCATCAAGATAATCAAGAATAATAATCTTAACGAGCTCATTTGCGCTAAGGAATGCTAATGGCTTTGGTTGTTTTAGCTTAATTCCAATTTTTCTATCCTGAGCTGCCAATATTAATGAATGACTAGTTTTTGGAAGTAATCCTATTTTATTATTAGTAAACGAGTAATGAGGCTTATACCTAGTGAATCCACTAGTTTTATGGCCGTTTTCAATCTTTAATAATACCTTTTCTTCGTCAAGATAATCATGGACTTCCCCGAAAGCTTTTACATTACCTTGTATTTGTCTGTCAACTTCTTCATTATTAAGCAATTTCGAATAACTCCCTAATGTTAACTTTCCTATGTCGATCATTAACTTATATTTCCTCAATAAGCCCGAGTATTCAATATATTTTAATGCAAATCCAGTAAACCGGTTCCTAAATCGTATCCCCTTTGAAAGAAATTTAGAATATTCTTCATATTCAAAAAACTCAAGTTTCCTTTTATCAGCCTCACTAAAATCAGGTACAAATCTTTGCTTATCAGGTTCGCTTAGATTTTCCCATAGATTTTCAGGACAACGATTCAGTTCATTGATCAAATCGAGGATATCTGCCTGCTTTAAATCATCACTTTTAAACCTGTCATGGGGCAATTTGAGACAAAATGCCATAAGTACTTCATGTGTTGCTATAAAGCTGCTGTATTGAGTTCCTTTTAAGCCTTTTATCTTGGTGATAAACTGAAACGCTTGTTCTCTTTCAAGAAACATGGCTGTTAAAAAAACAAGCCCATATACTGTAATTTTGTTATCTTCCTCAACAAGTTTCATTTTTGAAGCCAGAACAAAATCATCTTCTGTGAAAACATTTCTGAATCTGTCAATTGTGTAACTAATTGCACGTTCATAATTCTTATTAAGAAAGTAAGCCAGGTCTTCACTGATAGTTACCTTTTTATCCGCTCCATTTACAGTTGAGTAATAATGAGAATAGTCATTTCTGAATTGCTGCAGTTCTCTGAAAACTATTTTTAATGTTTCATTCATTAAAGTAAATTGCTTTCCAATCTGAACTGTGGTCAGTCGTTCGTCATAAGGAAGCGATTCCGTGTCAAAGACTTTTAATATGGTCAATAAGTGCTTGGTTTTTGAAAATACATGCGGCCAGTTAATCCTCGAAATCTTTGGATCACAAAGGAAACTGTTCTGTATCAGATCATCGTCTTTAAGCTTGCTCAATCCGAAAAACCCGGCGATGTGATTATTGATATTGAAAATATTAAGCCTTGCCATATTGAGGTAGCCGCCAAAATATTGCGGGTCGCTTTCCAGTGTACGCACTTTGGTTTTTTCAAAAATTTCCAATGTTTCCATGATTAGCTTGTATCAAGTGTATATAATAATGCCAATAAAGTTTAAAGACCATTCTTGATCTATACCATCGTGCATGACTCACTGATAACAGAAATGTTGAAATCAATCCAAACCAGAGCCAGGGAATGATTTGAAAGTTAGGTTGGTGCAAGTTGAAAACTTTAAACCATGAGATAAATGATAATATAAATAATAAGACTATAACTAATAAAAGACCGGTTGCAAGTTGACGAAAGAAAAAATAAAAACTTTGAAAGGTTTTAGGAACACTTATTTTTTCCAGATATTCAAGTTGATAATATGCTTTGCTGTAAAATTTATCCTGTAGTTTATAAATTTCTTTCTTTGCCTCATTATTAATATTATCCATTTCATTTTTTGGAATAAAGGCTGCTTCTTTAAACCAATTGTTTGACTGAATATTAAAAATGTCATTTAAATCTTCAGGGAAATTATCAAAGTCATAATAAATTTCTCCTACTTCCTTATACATTCCAGTCAGTTTATTGAACCATGTATTTTTTACCAGATAAAAATTCACTGCATAAAGAAAAGCTCCTGCTATCAATGACATGCAAAACATTATTCCTATCTCAGCGCCTAATGTACTGCCATCATACGTGTATGGTATGATCATATAAGCACTGTTAATAATATGACAAAGGTAGACTAATACAAAACCTGGTAATAACAGGCCTAACAGATCATAAATTGAAAACTTTTCCATTATTTTAAATTATAATTTACAACTATCTCAAAAATAAATTAAAAAGCAATACAAATTCAAATTTACTTTACTAATTAATGGGGAAAAGTTAAGTGAAAAGGTAACAATGCAAGAGTATAAGGTTGACATTCCATTATTTAAAGATTATACTTCAAAAAAGAGGAATAGGCTGTCATTTTGAGAACAGATTTGATTAAGTAAAAAAAAGATTATGGATGGATATTATTTACGCACTATTGCTAAGCTTCTAAAAATGTCAAGGAACCTTATTTCAAGATATACCCGCATGTATACCTACATAGGCAAGAATCTTCCCTGGAGAACAACTATATGTAAGTATCCGATAAAACCCATATGAGCAAGAATTTTTAACAACAAATACTGAACTATAGACCTTTTTGAAACATAAAGGGATAGGTCTTCATAAATATGAGCAAATCAAGAATGCTGAAAGAGGAAACAAATGAATCATTGGGTCAGTTCCTCCCCAATTGAGTTCCGACTGGAGGATTGATCATACCTTCAAAGCGCAGCAAGCATTTAAAACAACCATTAATCATTTTTTTAGGTGTGAAGGAAATGATGAATATAACCGAATTGAACTATTACGCTCTACGCTAACATTCCTACCCTTTTCAAATCCTATATATCAGTTTAAAGGTTTTCAGGTCATAAACGTGTATTTCGTTTTTATCGGTCTTATCGTATTTATTGTTGTTGTTAGTGTCATAATGACCGGTAATTACAATTGTTCCTGTTAACTTGTTTGCGGACCAGGTTCTTACGAAGAATTTGTTTTCGGTAAGTTGAGTTTTTTGTTTTCCGTCAGTGGAAAGGATAATTATTTGTGTTGGATCGTTCCAGTCAATTCCGCTTTTTCCGTCCAGGTCAACTGTCATTGCTGAAACCACAATTATATTTATGTTTAAACTGTCTATCTTGATTTGTTCAAGTTTCCCTATACTCCCATCCTTTGGAAAGTCAACCTGATTTGCCTCGCCGGTTCTTGTGTTAATGAATAAAAGATATTTACTTTTCGACTCAAGCGATTTACCCCAGTTTTCAATAGAAGCGATTACAAACTCCGTTCCGTGTACTTCAGTCAATTTGTTGAAGTGTACATAATTATACTTGTCCTGGCCGAAAGAAGTCAAAGCCATTATAGTCAGAGCAATAGTTAATATCTGTTTCATTGTTGTCGTTATATTATTGTGGTGCGTTTCTTATATTCTACCTAACTCATCCTTTCCTCAATCTCATCAATAATTGCGTAGCAAAATTCCCATCAGGTATTATTATTTGGCTGGAAAGGCTGGCGGCGCTTTCTCCAATATCCCCGTCAACTCATGCACTGAATTAATCTTTACTTCTTTCGTCTGGTCAGAATAAACGAATAGCGAGGTTATGTGCTTATGGCCGGTTTTTAAGAATTGCTGTGCAAATGTATAGGGATCTTTGGTTCTTATGGCGTTTACAGTGCAGGTGTATGTATTATCAGGTGTGAAAATACCTGCCTGATCCTGCATATAAAGCTTATGATACATGTTGGTGTTGTCAACCGAGTAAACGCTGAAGGCGAGAATATTGTCAGGTTTTATCAGCGATGATTCGTGAAGATCAAGGTCGAGATAGTAAATGATAAAATACACGCTATCAAGCGATTCTGAAATGGAAACACCCTCCGTAAAATTATTGAAGTCAGTTTCATTCAGCATCAGGTTACACAATGCAATTGTGTCGTATGCCCAGTACTTCGCAGCTTTATAATTGCTTATCCCCGGAAAGGCCAGTTCCAGGGTTAAACCTTCTGATGGTGCTTCGCAACTTCGCCTGGTTTGGATATTGCAGGAAGTTGCGATTGCAATAAGAATGATCAGAATAGTGGATTTCATAATTGATGTTGTAGTAATACGTTGTCAGGCTTATGGTGTGAGAGGTTCTCCCCACTAGCATATTGTATATGAAAGTAGCCGACTCTTCGTCGCGCATACATTGTTGTGCGTTCGTATTTTAATTTTTAATAATAATCTGTATTTGTCTTATCTGTAAAATGAATCCAGTTTTTATCAATTTCTTTTCCATTTTCAAATAAGTATTTCATAAATTCTTTATTTGAACTTTTAAAAACTAAAGAGTCTGGTTTATAAATCAAGTAGTCATTGTCTGAGAATACAATTTTCAGTGTATTCACCTGAGGATGTTTGTCAATTTCGAGTATTTGATATTTCAAGATTAATTTCTCAAGGTCTAAGAAATAGTCTACAACATTAGAATCAGCCGTATTTTCAATTATTTTAACTTTTTTGTCATCATATGGGTCGGTGAGCATATAATTCGTCTCAGATTTTGACACAATTACATCTCTTTCAGAGAAGTTGTTAATTGGAACATTAAATAATTCACTAAAAACACCTGTTCCGAAAATCCTTATTGATGAGTCTCTAAAAATTAATACTCTATAATAATTTGAACTGTCAATATTACCATAAGTAAAACTGGTTCTGGGGTTATAGTCAAACTGTGTCAAGTCGCTTTTTAAGAATGAATCTTTGTGTTTTTTGTAGAATTTTTCAGAAATAAGACTCTCATCCTTTCCCGAATTTGATGTACAATTGGTCAGGCTTATTATTAATACGACTAATATTAATGTTACTATATTTCTCATTTTTCTATTATGACGCACAACAATTTTTATAACCTCACCTAAAGAAAGTTATACACCCAACAGGGCCAAATAATCTTACCTCTTGATGTTTAATATATTCTTCAGTAACCTAACTCTCCCTCCCACAAATGTATAAAGAAACCTTTAATGTTAAAATTAGCAGAGTAGAATATTAGAGCTGTAAAGCGGATCCCAAATATAACCGAGTGAAATGCTATACCTCGCCCTTAAACCACCCTTCCAACCAAATAAATTATCCAGAAAATCAAAAAAACTGATACCGGTATTATTATCAGCCTGTTGATTAAAAACATTAAGGAAAGCCTGTTTCGCTGTTTTAAAACAATGAAAAGAGCTATGGTCCATAGGCATGCAAAAATCAGGTCGAGATGCGGAAGATAACGGGAAAGGAATATTTGTCCGCTTGATATGAGCGACCACATAGGTCCGCTTGAAATGAACATCCAAAAATGGCTGTGGTTATCCGGAAAGGGGATGAACATCCACATGAAGGAAAGGATATATACCAGGTCATAAATATAATAGGCAATGAAGATCTCGCTTAGTAGTCCGTCGGCCTTCTGTTTTATAAGCCGGATAAACACAATGAAAAGCAGGACTTTGAATACCTGGAATAGGATCAGGAATAAATGGGGTGTATCGCCACAGGGCACACTATGCGATGTCCAGCGTTCTCTGAAGGAGTCTTCATTCATTAAAGACAGAACAGCGTATGAAAAAGAGTTATTGATTAACCGGTAAATGGCGTATGAAAAAAGGTAAATCAGAAGTCGGCGTTTATCAGCCTGTATTATATGGTTAATGATTTTTGTCATTCAGGGCAGTATTGGCTTGTGAGGTGTTTTTAAAAGTCCTTCCCGAATGAAAATCCAAGGGAGGGAATAAAGCCAATATGATTTATAACCGGTGTAAAACTGATTCGCCACATGAAATTATTTTTTGTTCGCCACCGATACCCTACGCTCGGGATATAGTTTATATAATTAGAGTTTACAAAATTGGGGTCAGCATATTTAACTGACGTATAAAGCAATACATCTGCCCTGGTATAGGTTACCCCAAATCCTAAATCAATAAAGGATCTTTTATTAAGATCAAAAAGGTAGTTTACTCCCACGGGAATAGTTAATTGAAAACTGCTAGCAGAATAAGTTCCGATTCCAATGCGCAATCCCACTCCCGGCTGTTTTGTTAACTGCCTTTCATAATTTACTGAGCCTAAAAATCCGTTACCGGCAATTTCTATATACACGCTATTCTTTTTTATATCAGCCTGCCCGGAAACAATTATAGAAACCGTAAGAAGAAGAATTAATAGACCTGCTTTTTTCATGTGTCCCTGCTCGTTTGTCATTCACATTCAACCGAAGAATTGTAGTCTTCTTCTGTAATTGTATAAATCAGTGTAAAAGTATTACCTGAAACTAATTGTAGCGCGCCCCCGTCATTCCGAACTCCCTTTTTGGGCGGTGTGAGGAATCTCATTGAGCTAACCTCTGTTTTTCCACTAATTCAATTGTATGTTCCAATAACTCTGAATCGCCATAATTGCCATGTCCCGGAATAATTATTTCAATATTTCCGTATTTCTTCATGACCTTTCTTACAGTTGAATCCCAGTCGTCCAGAACAGCTTCTCCAATATAGCCTAAATTGTCAGAGTTAGAAGATTTAATAAGGCAACCACCAAACAGGATTCGTTTTTCAGGAATCCAGACAGTAATATTATCAAAGGTATGTCCACCACCAAAATACCTGCACTCAATTTGCAGCCCGTTAAAGTCAAATATTAATGAGTCAGTAAATGAAATTGATGGAACAGGGAGTTTATCCTCTTTACATTTAGCTACTGTCATTGAATTGGCGATTGATTCAACACCTATATTTTGAAGATATTCTAATCCGCCAATACAGTCCTCATGATAATGGCCTGCAATAAATTTTACTAATTTAACTTTTAGGGAATCTTCAATAAATTCAGTCAGTTGTTTCGTCATTTCATTATCCCAGGGAGTATCAACCATGATTGCCTGTCCATTCCTTACTATAATTAAACCGTTTGCCGGAACCTTACCAAACTTATGTGTCTGATACCATGATGTATGAATGAAGATCGAATCGTTAACTTGAATCAATTGAATATCATCATCTATTCTTATTATATTGTCGGGTTGGGCTTTTGATTGATAAAGTCCTATTAAAACTATAAATGCTACTAAAATTGCCTTTTTAATCATTTTGGTACTCATTATATTATTGCTGTATGCTTGCTTTCTAGCATGATGCACAATTCAATTGTCATTTCGCTAAAATTTTTTCTATTGAAGAATTGTCAACTCTTAAGTGTTCCAATATTTTTCTTGCTTTATTTTTATCTTTAATTAGTGCTTTGTCAAATTCATCCATAAGTCCACAAGTAAAAAGTCGCTCATTAACTGTCATGCCACCAAGACCTTCAACCTCTCTTATTCTTATTATTATTTCTTGTTCTGTCATTATTGCAGTTTTATTCAATTGGCTACAACGTATAGCGTGTATGAGCCGTTGCGTGATTCAGAGCGCTTTGTAGTCCAGTTACCACTAGGAAACCAAATGAGCCAACACTCGCAAACCTCTACCAGCAATGGCTTATACACGCTATTGGGCACAGTATGATTAATTTATTGTCCACATAATTATTGCATAATATATATTCATCAATGACATAAATCCCAGGATAATAAAGCTTAAAATCTTACTTAATTTATAAAGAATAGAATAAATCAAAATTGAAGAAATCCCTAATAAAATAGGAGTTAATAGATTAAGAGGTGCACTTAGGCTTCCACCTGGAATATATAAAAAACCAATTATCAATGAAGATACAAACATTGCAATAATTGCAATCAAAAATCCGTGCCACCATTTAAGTTCTTTTATCATTTAGATATAGCTTGTTATTGGTGAATTTCCATATTGTGCCCAACGTATAGCGTTTTATTCATCGCTCCCACAAATGTATAAAGAAAGGTTTGATGTAAAAAATGTATTAAGTAAATTAAAGGACAGAATGATATATAAGACTGCCTATTTTCTACCGATTACTAAAAACAAAGAATTTTATCCCCAAAAGCAACCATGGTTATCGTCTTCGACAATTTGAATGAATTCTTTCAAGGTTTTTACCACTGGGAAAGGACCGTATGAATGCCATTTTAAGTCTGCTCTCATCCAAAATATTTTCCAGTGATTCTTTGACTTGATGTAAGTGGTTTTAGCGATAGGTGATTCCGTTTTCTTTTTAGGATCCATCCAATCCGGTCGAATTTCATAAATATAGATGGATTGGTCATCAATTCTATATGAGATATCAACCTGATCACGTATTTCTTCCTCTGGACGAATCTTACCGATGAAATTCTCCATTAACTCTATAATCTCCAATGATTTCAATACGTCTAAACCAAAAAGTTCGCTAATTGATTCAAATTCACTTCATCTAATGATGTGGTGGTAAATTGTTCACCACTATCCTCGCATTTGTATGAATGAAAAATGATTTCAAATGTTTCCTTTCGGAAATCCATTGACCTGAGTTCTTTGGTCAATTTCATCTCTTTACCGGTTATTGGACTTTTCATATTTTTCTATTTTAAAGGATAGTTCATTCTGTGTTCAGCCAAGTGAAATGAAATCTCATCTCTGTATTTCTATGGGCAAACCCAACGTTGGAATTAACCTATTGGTATCGTTCCTTAAATTAGATTCATTTACACTTGCTTGTCAAATAACCATCAAATAAGAAAGTATTGTAAATCATGCCTTTACATGTTTTATAATGGGCCGCTATCAAATAACCGTCAAATAAGAACTCAAGCCCAAAAAGGTATGTAACTGGCATATTTTCTTGATCTACTTTCAGGGTCGTCTTCTTTTATTACTTTATCTTCCAAAGCGTCACGAATAATACGTGATGCAATTCCTGCATTTTGGTCTTCAATTTTAAATCGATCTCGTAAACTTTGGTTAGTCATTTTTTCATTCGATACATATTTCAGGCAAGCATGCTGGTAACAAGCCCTAATTTTTTCCTTCTTGTCCAAATCATTGAGCGTTTTGTAGCAATACATTGTTACACGGGTTCGATTTTCTGCAACTACAACATTGATTGGGGGAAGTTGATACAACTCATTGTAAAAAATCACTTTATCCAACCCACTGCCTTTTTCTTCGCAGAAGCCCATTCTTCGCATCAAGTCAGCTAATTTTTCATTACGTGACAGGTAGGCATCAATAAATCGGTCAGGAGTAACTAAAGGTTTTCCTGGGTTAGAGATCTCAATTCTATCAGAAAAAACTTCTACCATTGGAGAGCCCTTTTCTGTTAAATCCTGATGAATGAGTGCATTGGCAACCAACTCTCTGATTGCTATTTCGGGATACATTCTGGTTTCTTTTCTCAGTGCTTTGCCAATTTCTTCATTGGCAGGCAATTGGCTGTTTATCCAATCTACTAAACCTTCAAAGCCTAACGCATATCCTTTTGCACCTATTTGCTCTCTTTCGGTTTGAACTTTGTTTTTACCTTTGTAAACGATAACCCTAACTGATTTTCTCTCAACACTTTCAAAATCCTTAAGTTGCTTGGCAAAGAGCAAAGCTCCCAATTTTGTAATTGCATATCCTTTATTTTTTATTACCAATCCTTCATCAATAAGCTTGTCAATCACTCCTTGCTGATTGGTAGGATAAGGCAAATTTACTAAATCAAAATAAGTTTCTGTGCTTAAGTATTTGGTAATTTCTGATGCTATCAAGTTGTCTTTTGCAATCTCTTTTTCAAAAGGAACTGTATCTTTTTTCCAAATCTTGGCTTGCTTCTCTGGGAACTCATTTAGTTTTCGTGTAATGCTACTTACACGTATATATGCCTGATGTAGAAATTCAACAGGTTGACTTTTCGTTGCGGGAATTACGAAGATGGAAATATGCCGTGTAACATCATAATCAAACTCATACACATTAAAATCAATTCTCGGATTCAAACGGGTAAGTAGCCAATGCTCTAAATCTTCATTCCCCTTTTTACTTGTTTTAGCTTGAAAAGTGGTTCCTAGTATGATGTGTGTTTTATCTTCTACTCCAAATACCAAATATCCATAGGGTTGATTGTGAATACAAGCCCCGTTTGACAATGCAGAAATCCGTTCTCCAATTTCATCAGCAGAATGAAAGTTGAATTTAAACTCCACCCACTCGCTTTCGTGTGGTTGCTTTACCAGCTCGTTAAGTAATTCTATTAGTTGTTGTTGGTTCATTATTTTATGTGCTCCTGTTATAGTTCATTCTTTCACCATCAAATCCCATGTCAAGTTTAAGTATAGTTCAAACATTATGGAATTAGTATATTTTATCTTTAAAGTTGTAGTATAACGTATAATGTTCACCAACGTTCCCACAAATGTATAAAGAAACCTTTAATTCTAATATAGATAATGCAGATCCCCTCATCCCATCCTATCCTCAATCTCATCAATAAGGCCATAACAGCTTTCTCATTCGGGGGACATTTCCAGGGCTTTGCGGCCATCGGCCAGGGCTTCTTCTAAATCACCCCCAGATAAACACTCTCCGATACATTCTCCTCCCCCACTTTCGAGCCCTTCTCCCCGTTCCAGTAAAATACCCACAAATGCACCTGTGGGGTAAAACCTACGGGCAGCTTCATCTGTCCGCTGCCGGCTGAACGTGCTCCGGTGTTGAATTGAGTTGCTGCTTTCTTCCCGGGTAACCAGGCAACCATCGCAATCAAATCGGTGTGGCGGTTAGGCGGCTCACCAAGGCCAATGTCCCACCTAAGTGAAATGGTGTCGCTGGTGCGGATGCAGGAAAGGACTTCAGGTGGTGACAGATGGCCGCGTGCAAGTTTTGCATTTTCGACAACAATCTCAAAAACACGGATTTTATCGCCCGGATCCTGATCAGGTGGTGTGATATCCCTGAATTCTGTTTGCATGTGGTATTTAAGCGCCTCGTAGTAGGGTTTATTCCCGCTGCTACCGGTCTGGAAGCCGATGCGCACAACATCCTTGAAGTATGTAAGGAACTGATTTACCGCGCTAAGCTTTGCCCTTTGCACCATTTGCTCAGGTGTTTCAGGGTCGTTGGGTTGTGTAAACTTCCTAACGAAGTTCTTCCCGTTTTTCTTATAATAAACCAGATCACCCAGCCTGCCTGAAAACGACCCATCCTTTGATACTCTTGCCATTTTGATTGTATTTTTTGAAATTATTACTGATCCCAGAACCCTCAACCTTTTAAGGTTTCATTTAAGATTCATTTTACTCCTCCTCGGTTTAGCTTCTGTTCAGCTTCGTTCCAGCCATGGTTAAGCTAATGAGGCTAAACCGAATCTAAACCCTGCCTGAACCGAGGGTGAACCGAGGTTAGGAAAAATGGAACATGAACCCAGATCCCAGAACCCAGAACCCCAGATCCCAAATCCCATTCCATCGTTTTTAGACGCCAGGCATGGCGTCTCTACATTTGTTGGTCAAAATACTTCCTCAACATAATCTCCTTCGCCCTTGCGACCACTGCCGCATCATCCTTCTCCTCCCCTTTCATCCTGCTCACGATTTGGTGGAACGAAACCGCCTGCGCATCTATTTCGGCTTTGATCTGCATCTGGGCTTCGCGGTAGATCTCACCCTCTTCTTCCTTTGACAAATTGATCTCTCCGGATTGCACAAGCATTTGGTAGTTCACGTTTCCGAAATCGATGATGCGCCCGGTTTTGCGGTAGGTTTCGCGGCACTGTATGAGTCCGTTTTTCATCAATTCATCCTTCGCTGCCTCGGATATTTCTTCAGGCGGTGCATTGGAATTCAGGTATCTACCCTGCTTGTCGAGCGCATTCAAACGGTCTTCTGAGTTAAGATATTTCTTCACGAATTCATGCACAGTTATGGCGTTAAAGCCATAGTAATCACCATATTCCCGTCGGATTCCCCGACGAACAGCATTGGCTATTTCGGGGAGGGTAACTTTTGGGAAGTGAAACAACAGATCGTTGCGGATGAGGAGGGCCGTGGCTTTCATAAGGTTGTCGCGGTCCCTTTGGGTGGCACCCACCGGCACATGCCCCAGCTCAGCGTAGGATCGGCTAAGCACTTCGCAGATGAATTGAATGGTCAGTGGTTCACGCAGTTTGTCGAGCGATTCAGCGTACCGCGCTTTGACAAATTGCATATCGGTGCGGGACAATGTGGGGCTTATTCCGGCGGTGTGTACTAATTCATGACACTGCCCGGTGTCGGATTTGTGATTTGTAGCAGCATCCGTGATTTTATTCAAAGAATCCATCGTTCATCAGGTTGTTATAAGTTTGTTCAATAATCTGTAAATGAGAGGGTTTGCCTATATAATTTTCAACGCTGCCTTGGGTTTTGCCAAAATTTGAACTATTGTCGGTTCTGTTGTTATAATTGCCTTCGAGCACTTTCACAAAATTGGTGGGCAAAAACAGCCAGTCGAAATTCGCTTTCCAGTTAATGTTGTTGCATCCGCCAAGGAAATCGGAGGCAGCCGCCAATTTCAGCATTTTTTGCACGTCGGGCATGCCATGCTCCTTCAGCCGGGCCCCCACATGCTTTTTTCGCATGTCGGTTTTTGAAGTTACCGGCTGCAGGTTTAAACATATCCGGTTGTAATCTCTAAAAATCTTTAAAATTTGTTTATTAAAAATCTTTCGCTCGTCATCGGAAGATGACAATGAAGGTTTTCCTTCATCAAACCGTTTTTTAGTTTTCTTTTGTATCCTTTTGTTTTGTTTACTAATGGTTACCAACTTACTTCCTTTCTTGTTACCATTCTTGTTACCGGTCTTGTCACCATTCTTGTTACCAACATAGTCCTCAGATGGAGGATTTATTGCCGGTTCCTCGATGGTATTTTCAAGCTCAGCATCGTTAATTTCCTGCGCTTCCTCAGGAGCTTCGAGGCCTGTTTTTTCATAATAATCATCACCAATCTGATCATCATTTTCATTTGGAAAATCATCGATACTTCTCCCGAAAAGGGGAATCATAGTATAGCTGGCACATTGCATTTTATCACGTTGTTTCCAGTCAATAAAACCAGCCGCCTCAAGCTCTTTACGGGCCTTAAAAAGCTCAGTGCGACCTATGCCACTTTTAGTCTCCAGTGTGCTGATAGCGGCATGAAATGATTTCGTCCACTTGGTTTTATTGTTGATGTGCATGAGTGCAAACCAAAGAGCTATGGCTTTATTTGAGAGGGGCGGACTTCCTTCCAGCCGGTCGTAGAATGCGTTAATTTCTTGTATGTAGTTCACGGGTGTGTTTTTGTTTAGTTGATATTGCCACATTGCAGGTAAGAAATTGGTCACGCTCAGCTTCAGCTGCTACGGCCGCTTCAGCGTACATAATTCTAAGGATTGAATTCAGAGAATAAACTGCACTTTGCTTACAGCACTTTTGCTCCCAATTAATAAGACCGCAATTCTTAAGTTCATTGCGTGCTTTATACAGTTCCCTTCGTTTTATGCCAGTTTTCCTTTCAAGGATATCCATAGTTGTTGTAAATGATTTTATCCATTTTTCACTGCAGTTAATATGCATCAGTGCATGCCATAATCCAATGGCGTTTTTTGAGATGGGACTGTGGGTTTTCATCCAGTCGTAGAATTTGTCGATTTCTTGTAAGTAGTTCATGGTTGTTAATTTGATTTGTTTTTTTCTGTTATTAATAATGATAGTGGCGGCATAAAACTAAGAGCCAGTTGTTCGCAATACTCTCTGTTTTCGTTAAACTTCTGAAACTCTTTTATGCCGTATCTTTTAATGAAAAATTTAATAATCAGGCGCTCAATTTTTTTTAACGTTTTATCATTACTTTTTAATCTCGTTACTATTACGAACCCATGTTTAATGAAAAGTGAGCAAACCCCTTTTATTATTTGCTTATGACATTCAGCTTTGTTGTATACAAAACTACGCTCCACGAGTACTCCATAATCTTTCATAATGATATCGGCTTTTTCTATCCAGCCACCTGGACAAATGATACCCGGCTTATTCAGTTCAGATGGCTTGTGATTCTCTCTGATTTCTTCGTATTTTTTTTCTGCTTCAATTCTTTGTTTTGTTTCTACATGATTTATTAAATCAAGTAAAAAGATCCTGGTAATTGATTTCGCAATGTTGAAAAAGAAGCCAAAAAACCCTGGAATATCATTTACATTATTATAATTGCCACTGCTCCAATCAGTTATCCCAGCCATGATATGATCTGGCATCTCAGGACAACTCCTAAGTTTGGATAGGGTTAAAGCAATTATATCAGAATTACTCATTAATCAGGCAGCAATCAAAAATTTTGTAGTTTTGTATAAGTACTGTATGGCACAGCAGTGTAGCAAAATAGTAACTTAGTATTGGCTAAGATATAATATTATTATTATTGCTTTTACATACGTATGCACATTTACTTAAAATAAATTACAGGTATTTAAATTATTTTAAAAAGGCAGAATCCCCCTCATTTTGCATGATCAGCATTACCGGCCATCAAAAGGATAACATCCAGATACTTATACCTCCGTTGTCCTTTAAATTTGTAGTATCTGATTTGCTTATTTAGGCGGTATCTCTCCAGCGTTCGCTTGGATATTTTGAGTAATTCAAGCGTTTCATTGCTAGTGAGCCAGACCAATTCGCGCTTTTTCTCCTTATTTATGAGGTCGGTCATGCCTTTTATGGACCTGATCTCCTGTAACATTTCACGGGATACGGTCAATAAAGGAGCTATAGAGTAATCGGTTTTACCGGATTTCTCAGGTTCTTTTTTGGTAACTTCATCCATTGAGTCCATTCGTCAGTTTATTAGTGATGAAAATGGACCCGGGCCCGGATCATCCCTGTTTGTCAGAGAATGCATCAAAGTTACAATGGTATAATGCATAAAAAAAAGAAATATTTTTTAGATGATTGATATACAATTAGTTAACTAAACATTGAAAATTTACTTTTCGTAATAACTCGTTGATATTTCGTAATAACTCCTCATTTTCCGTATTATCTCTCATTTTTCGTATTATCTCTCATTTTTCGTATTATCTCTCTCAGTGCGTGTAGTATCTCAGTTTTTCGTATTATCTCATATAATGACTGACAACATGACATGCTTGTCGCCTATTGTCGCCCATTGTCGCCTATTGTCGCCTTCGTGTCAGTTTTTATGTCAGTTGCCTTTTTCTGCCAAAAACTGACATTTGACCGTCATTGGGCGACAAAACCCATTTTTTTCATCTCTCGCCCCAAAATTGGATAGGGAACAATGTCACCGGTAATTCAGCCGGTACTTTAAACCAAACCAATTATGGGAACATACAAACAGGGCATCTATGGCCCTTACAGCGGACGGGTCGGTAATGTTATCGGTTCATTCTGGAAAGGCAGGTGCATAATGCGCATTCGTGCTGCATCGTTCACTGACGCTAACACCATTCCGCAGCAGATCCAGCGTATGAAGTGGAAACTGGTTTCAGCATTCGTCAAAGCAAACAGCAAGCTGGTAAAGCTTGGCTTTGGTGCAGCAGACGCCACACTCACCGCATTCAACAGCGCGATGAAGTTCAACCTCCCAGAGGCCATCACAGGCACATTCCCTGAGCTCAAGCTCGAACTCTCAAAAGCCACCCTGGCAATGGGTAACCTGTTGCCTGTAGAAGGTGCATTGATGTCATCCACTGTAGCCAACA
>JAGXIP010000172.1 GCA_024635585.1 Saccharicrinis sp.
CATATCGTCGGCAGCGTCAGATGTGTATAAGAGACAGGGTAAATTACCTATTAGTTTCTTACATGCAGCAGGTCAAATCCCATTTTATTATTCAATGAAAGCCACTTCATTTTATAAAGGCTATTGGGAACTGCCGAATAAACCAGTTTATGCCTTCGGACATGGTTTGTCTTATACCACTTTTGAATACTCGTCTTTAGAGGTTAAGAAAGAGGCCTTTGATATCAATGAGCCTGTTGAGTTTTCTGTAAATGTAAAAAATACAGGAAAAACGGATGGCGCAGAAGTCGTACAAATTTATTTTAGAGATGAAGTCGCTTCAGTTACCAGACCTGCACAACTATTGATCCGATTTGAAAAAGTATGGCTAAAGGCAGGAGAAGAAAAAACAATCAATTTCACCTTGAATCCAAAAGATGATTTATCATTTACCGGTATTGATATGAAGCGAGTGGTAGAGCCGGGTGTATTTACTTTGATGGCAGGAGGTGCTTCTGATGATATTAGCCTTAAGGGCAGCTTTAGCTTAAAGTAATCTTGAACATTCGATTGTTCGGATCTCACTCAACGTTGGCCCCATGCTGTGGAATAATACATGGCTTGGGGCCAGTTGTTGAATGTGTTACTTATCAGTAGTTTATTGTGTTTGTCAAAGTTTAAAATAATTAATTTACGGTTAGCTATTTTTGCGCTACTCATCACTTGTAGTATGTTTGTTTTTTCTACACAAAAACCATTGAATGTAGTTGTATTTCTTGTTGATGATTTGCGTCCTGATATAGGATGTTATGGTAACGAACTTATTAAAAGCCCTAATATTGATAAATTGGCTGAGCAAGGGGTAGTGTTTAACAAAGCGTATTGTCAGCAGGCAATATGTGCTCCCTCTCGTATCAGTATTTTAACAGGGTTGTACCCTGAAACTTTTGCCATTTACGATATTCCTGCCTATGATTCTATTGAAACCGTAATGAGAAATTTACTGTATATGCATTATCCTCCAAGCGGTTCCTCATATAAAATACATCACATGCCAGATGAAATCATACGGTAGATAATGAAATTGAAATTGAGAAACCGTCTGCCAATCAGGAGTTTGATTATGGTGTTCCTGTGGAAATTAAGGCTCTCGCTGGTGATAGCATTAAAAGCATAGAACTGGTGCTTGATAGCATTCCTCTTAGAGCAATTAATGATAGTAGTTTTGTTTGGGGTGTTGATAGTTTTGTGGATAAAACCTTTTTGCACTTTCGTCAGCGCTTCATACTTTAACCCTTTTAGGTTTTGACGGAAGTGGTGCTATTACTTTGCCTAAACTTACCATAAATACCATGGATTTATCTGACCTTGTGATAACCATTAAATTAGGTGTAAATGATATGCCACCCATAGCTAATTTTTATACTGATGAAAGATGCTCTATTCACAATGAACTTGGATGTGCCTTTTAATAAAAAAGCATATTTAGTATTGTCGTTAAGTGAACTAGAAACGCTGAAAAATAACGGTACTCCATGTCCCGATTTTCAAAAGAAAACTCAGGCTAAATTGACTTACAATGCTCTGGTTTTATTGGGTTCGGGGTTATACAAAGTTGAATACATAAAGTATTGACCGTGGCTATATGTTAAGGATGAAAAGTATTTTAAGTTTATGGAAATCATTTTGCTGTTTGAATTTACATATGGCAAATTTGTCTTATTTTGATTCAATCCTTCACGTTTGAGACATACTTGTTGTTTATTGAACCAATAATTCAGTTTGAATATCTTGAAAATTTGTTTTTTTGTTAAAAAATATTGTTAATTATCAATATTACACCTTTTTACCTATTCTGTTATTTTACTAAAGTAGTTAATCCAATTGCATTAGTAAACTAAAATCCTTAAATCATGACAAAGAAACTACGTATTTATTTTGCCGGCACAGTTGCCATGGCATGTGTATTATTTTTTTCTTTACTATCCTGTCAGCATGGAGAGCAGAAAGAGGAGAAAATTTCTAAAAATTACTCCCAACTAAATTTGCCACAACGGCCAAATATATTGTGGCTGGTAACAGAGGATATGGGTCCCTATATACCTCCATTTGGCGACTCTACAGTACAAACACCTAATTTGAGCCGGTTAGCAGCAGAGGGGATTATATATCCCAATCTGTATTCGGTTTCAGGAGTTTGCTCGCCAAGTCGTGCGGCCATTGCAACTGGGATGTATCCTACGAGTATTGGAGCCAGTAATATGCGCACAGGGTCAAATACGGCCCAAACTGGTTTGCGAGCTTATGAAGCAGTGCCTGCGCCCGATGTAAAAATGGTGAGCGAATTGCTTCGCGAGCATGGGTATTACTGTACTAATAATTATAAGGAAGATTACCAGTTTAGAGCACCCGTAACGGCATGGGATGAGAGCGGTGCCTACGCACATTGGCGAAATAGGGATGAGGGGCAGCCTTTTTATTCTGTTTTCAATTTCACAGAAACACATGAGTCGGGTTTGTTTGATCCTTATGGATTCAGGCATATCGAAACTAGGCATTATCACGCAGGTGATACCGCTTATACTTGGAAAGAGGGTAGGATGACAAGCGAAGAAACGCCCGTACACTTATCAAAAGATACGGAATTTAACATACCTCCATATTTGCCTAATAATGAGGTGGTGCGCCGAGATATGTGGAAGAAATATAATAATATTGCCGAAATGGATCGTCAAGTAGGAGCTGTGTTACAACAGTTAGAAGATGATGGATTGCTTGAAAATACAATTATTTTTTTCTATGGCGATCATGGAGGTCCCTTACCAAGGCAGAAACGTTTGATTTATGATTCAGGCCTCAATACTCCTATGATTATTCGCTTCCCTAACAAACAATTGTCCGCAAACAAGGATAAGCAGTTAATAAGTTTTGTTGATTTTGCTCCCACACTTCTTTCCCTTGTTGGTGTAAAACCTCCAGCCTATATGCAGGGACAAGCTTTTTTAGGTAAATACCAAGCAACAAAGGAGCGGGAGTATATCTATGCAGCAGCCGATCGTTTTGATGAAGTTACCGATGCCATTCGTGCCATCCGCGACGATCGTTTTAAATATATCCGCAATTACCGACCGGAGCAAGGGTATTATCTGCCCCTCAGTTATCGCGAGCAAATACCTACCATGCAAGAATTATTACGCTTACATAGAAAAGATAGTTTAAATAGTATTCAAGCGTTGTGGTTCCGGGAAAGCAAGCCATACGAGGAGCTATTCGATTGTGAAAATGATCCGCACGAGTTGACTAATTTGGCAAATAATGCTAAATACAAAGACAAATTACTCGAATTACGAACCGAAATGGATCGTTGGATAAAAGATATTGGTGATCGGCCCAACTTACCCGAAGCTGAACTTATTGAACAGCTTTGGAATGGTAGCGAAGAGCAGCCCAAAACTGCAGAGCCATTTGTTGATTTTAAGGAAGGAAAGGTAGCTATTTCATGCCCTACCGAAGGTGCATCCATTGGGTATAAAATTATTGGAGAGGATGGCGTTGTACCAGCTAGTTGGACAATATACCAGCAGCCATTTGATGTTCCCCAAGGGGCCGCAATATGGGTTCAAGCCCATCGAATAGGATACAAGCCTTTTATGCTAAAGAAAAATAAGTTGAATATTTAATAATTGAATAGAATGCAACGAGTTACTTTAAAACTGAGCTGGGTATTGTGCATGTGGTTAATTACAGCTTCTTCTATTGCACAGTCCTTGCAGCACCCTGTAATTTGGACTGAACCTCAAGATAAGCTTGCCATTTTAGCCAAAAATGAAAATTACAGTTGGGCCAGTAGTGTAGTTACAAAAGCCAAAGCAGCCATCGACGACAAAGTTAATGCGCACGTAACAAATCCTGTCGCTATTCTGAATACGATACCTGAATTTGCTGTTGATGATAATCTTTCAGAATCTGAGGCTACTACCAATGGTGCCCATTCAAAAGTTCTTAATTATGCATCCTATGCAGGTATGTTATATTACATTACCGGTGAAGAAAAGTATGCCCAATTTGCCGCTGATATTCTATGGTATTATATTGAAGAACTAGCACCACGAAGCCCCGGAAATACAGCCATGAGTGGAAGTAATTTTTACGATCCACGTGCTGGCTACGCACAGTTTGCCATTGCTTATGACTTTGTGTATGATTTTTTAAAAGATTCAGATACAAAAGTTTATAAAAAATCTTTAGGTGGTAAAGTGGCTTATGATCATGTAAAGGCACAAAAGGCGGTACATAATATTGCCATGAATGCATTGCATGAGCATGGTGGTGCGGATACTAAATACGGAAAGATGGTAAGCAACCACCCCATATTAAGGGCGCCAGGCGTATTATTTAGTTTGATGTGCCTTGATGATGATGTGGAACGGGAAAGAATGTTTAACGTGTTTTGGAATATAGGAACAAAAGAGCAGAACTCATTCACAAAAACCATTTTGCCCATGTTTGGAGAGCAAGGAATTTGGCCCGAATCCACAAGCTATGGTTTTATGCAGAATATTACTTTGATACTAAATGTAGTTGATCGTTTAAAGCCAAATATGAATGTGATGGCTAATAACATGCATATATTGGATGGAAATTTCCTTTTTGATAATCTAAGACTGCCCAACAGACGCTTTGTTCGTTATGGCGATTCGCATAGAGACATCGATAAAACCAGTGAATTGTATAGATATACTTTAAATTTGGCTACTAGAAGAGGATTTACTGAATATGAACAAAAAGCAATGGTAGCTTTAAGGCAAGGTTATGATGCTGAAGGTGGATATGACCCGATTGTTCCAGTTTCAAGTTTTGATAATTATGTAACGTTTGAACAATTATTTTGGGGGATTGATGTTCCTACAACAATTAATGAAGATATCGATTTTCAAAAACCAACAGTCATTATTAAACATGCCGGCGTAGCTCTCCAGCGCAATTATGTGGATGAAAACAATGAAGATTACGGTCTCTGCGGTATCATTGGCGGTGCGCATTATGTGCACTCACATGTTACCGGTATCACCATGGAGCTCTATGGCGCTGGCTATGTTATGGCTGCCAATGGCGGTTTGCCTCATACTTTATCTGAGAGAAAAGATCCTGTGCACACAACATATTTTTGGCGACATGCTGGTAATAATACCATGATTGTAAATGGCACAACGCATGGAATTCAAGATGGCGCATGGAATTCAGATTCTCAGTTATGGATGAATACCACCGTTAACGTAGCTGCAGAACCCACACATTTAGAAGATCCCATTAATCCAAATTTTAGTTTCGCAACTCAGTTTTTAGACGACAAAGTAAATAACGATCAACAGCAGCGAACGCTAAGTATTATCAGAACAAGTGAAACATCTGCCTATTATTTTGATATGTTCCGTTCTAAATCATTAGGGACGAATAATTTCCATGATTATATCTATCATAACCTGGGCGATGAAATGCATATTTTTAATAGCGACGATCAGGAACTAAGCGTAACGGCTACCAACAGATACCAGACTGACATGGGTGATACGCATCAATCTCCAGGGTGGCGTTTTTTTGAAGAGACTATGGTTACAGAGCCGGTGTCTGCTGCTACCAAAGTACGTTTTGACCTAAACGAAACCAATACCTACATGAATATGTTTGTTCCCGCCGGAGTAGCACGTGAATATACAAAAGCCCTCGGCCCAGGTACGCGCGAAGCTAAAGGTGGTTACGAAGACAAGAAAACACAAATAATCGCAGTAAGGCAACAAGGCGAAGCATGGAATAAACCTTATGTACATATTTTTGAGCCATCTAAATCCACCAGTACCAGCGTAAAGTCTGTTGAGCATTTATATAGAGGAGATGTAATTGTTGGTGCAAAAGTAAAAAGTCAGATCGGTGATAAACTAGTTACAGACTATGTGATCTGCCAGGAAGATGCATCGAAGGTTTTTACGCTTCCTGAAGCCGAAATCAGTTTTACAGGTCGTTTTGCCGTGGTTCGTGCCGAACAATCATTGGATAAGGCATATGTGACTTTATATATTGGAGAAGGAACAAGTTTGACATATGGTGAGCATTCGCTGGTTGCAGGTAACGATAAAAAGGGACAAAAGGTCATAGCTGTTCAGGCTGATTTGAGTCGATTAGTTGGTTTCAAAAATTTAAGTAATAACCAGGAGGTCGTAAAAGGTGCTGATTTAAATGTGGAAGCCATTGTGGGTACTGATTTTACAGAGGCAACTCTTTTTGTAGGTGATGAAAACGTAGGAACTTTAACAGGAGCACCTTACGTATGGTCATCCATTCCTGCGTTAACTAACATGATAGCGCTTAGCTACCTGATTAAAATAGTAGCTAAGGATGCACAAGGAGCAACGGAAGAACGAAGCCTTACTATCCTAACACCTAATCAGTGGGCTTATACGAGTGATAATAAACCACATCCTATTCCTGGTAAAATAGAATTTGAACATTATGATCATGGCGGAAAGGACGTGGCATATTG
Source organism: Saccharicrinis sp. (assembly GCA_024635585.1). GTDB lineage: Bacteria > Bacteroidota > Bacteroidia > Bacteroidales > Marinilabiliaceae > Saccharicrinis. Next base: position 6,518 of record JAGXIP010000172.1, read on the forward strand.
GGATAAAGTAAACCAAAATTCATCTTCATTTAGAAGTGATGAGATGGTTGATATCAGTACAGATGGTACAATCGTTCGTGATATCAAATCAGGTGAATGGTTGGAGTTTACTATTGATGTAACGCGATCGGGAAACTTTGACTTGGAGGTACGTCATCAAACAAGACGTAGCCCGGCATTTAAGCAGCTTACGGTCTCTTTTCCTGAAGAGAATATTACCTTTTTGTATGATATTGTACTCACAAATACCGGTTCGGGTGCTTATTTAACCGAGGATATTGGAAATATTCAATTATTAGAAGGTACCCATGTGTTGCGATTTAGCTTGTTAGATTTTGGCTTCGATTTAGATTATTTTGAGCTAATAAAAACCTCGGATGCTTATAAGGTTACTTTTAATGATGGAGAAAATATGTTGTATGCCTACTCCGGTAATGATGGAACATGTGAGTTGCCTGCAGCTACTGTTAAGCCAGCAAAGGTTTTTGTGAACTGGCTTACTAGTTCAGGTGAGGTGTTTGATGAAAATACAGTTATAACAGAGGCTATGGAAGTTACTGCGAATTTTAATACTACCACATTTGTAAAAAATCAAGTAGCAAATATTTTTGGGGTGCGTCCTAATCCTTGCCAAGGCGAGTTTACTATTCAGTTATATCAGGATGAGGAGGCATTTTATAAGTTATTTAGTCTTAATGGAACGATTGTTAAACGCGGATCGTTTTTATCAGAAACAAAAGTTAAGCTTAATAACAAGCTAAAAGGTATTTTTACGCTTGAGGTTATTACAAAGCGAGGAAAAGAAGCACAAAAAATATTATTGAAATAAATATTTGGTTAGAAGGGATATGCGGATTCTCTTTACGCTCAAAATTATTCAAAAAACAATATTTACATTTTAACCTACACATGATGACTATGAAAAATATATCGTTCAAAATACTATTATCTCTGTTATGTCTACTATCTACATCTTTGATGGCACAAGAAACAGATAAGGAAAATTATCCCTTTGATTTACCCGAGGTAATAACAGCAAGCTATAATTTTATCTCCCAACAAACGGAAGTGTTTAATAATAATCTGATAGGCTATAATATTATGCACTTCAATACAGATAAAGAGTTGGATTTTATACGAAAATTCGATCCTATTTCAATCCGTTTTCCTGATGGTGCATGGTCTAATTTTTATAACTGGGAAACAGATGAATTAACCCGATATAATGATACCACATTTAATAACGGTCAGTTTAGTAAAATAGATAATGGGTTAGAAGAGAAAGGATCAAAAAAAATTGGCATTAAAGGGTTAACCAAATTAAATAATGAAAAGAAAACTCAAACCGGAAAAGGGTTTGACCTGATGTGGACCTTTAATACCAACTATGATAGTAACGAGAAATCGATGCGGAGAGTGTTGGATTACGAAGCACGTGGATTTGATATGTCGTATATCGAATTGGGTAATGAGCACTTTTGGGAATCGCAACGGAACACACGGGTGAGTAGTGCCGAAAAATACCTTGCCATTGCCAAATCGCTGTCAGATACCCTTCGTAAGGAGCGCCCAAACGTTCGTATATCGCTACCACTTTCGTGGCGAGAAGCGCATAAAGATTACAATGTAACTGTTGCGGATGACGCTTCTTATTTTGATGCCATTACCCTGCATAAATATATTGGTAGCGACCCCGATAGAGCCAAAGAAAGTAATACGGCCTATGCCAACATACTCACTGCACGCCTTACTCTTAAAGAATCGGAAATGTATGTACGCTCTTTTGCACCCGGAAAAAAGATTTGGTTAACGGAGTGGGGGGTAAGCGCAGAAAGAGGTACTTCCAAGGGAGGTGCCGCATTAGGTATGGCTGATGTTTATTTGTATATGTTTGAAAACCAAAATATTTATGAGTGGTCCAACTGGTTTATTGTAAATGGAGTGCTGAATTCATTTGTAACCTTCAGAGACAAAGCTATTAGAGCACCCAACTGGCCCATCGAAAAAACGGCTTATGCTTCTGTTTATGAAATTATACGCTCTGTATTTGAAAATAGCACCATGTATAACGGTTCAATGGCCACATCAGAAATTAAAACCCGTAAGGGAAATGTGAATGCCGTAAACGCACGGGTGGTTACAAAAGAAGGCAAAACCTATGTGTTTGTAGTAAATTTAGCCAATAAACCGGTAGAATTTAATTTAACAAAGGATAATGAGTATGTTAGTTCTTCGTATACGCACGAGGCGTTTGCTTTTGATGGTTTACATGCACAACCTATTCTTCCCATGGAGCAAAGCCCCTTAAAATTGGTAAAGAATGGAGATGGCACAACCATACTTCCTCCCTTATCGGTAAGTAAAATTAGTTTTGATGAAACACCCATGACAAGGTAAATTGACACAAAGCCTGTCCCGCCTCAGGAGGGAGGGGGATACCCTTCCGCCCTGCTGCGGAACAGGTAATCCCGCATAACGGGAATTAAAAAGAAAAACTCAGTGCCCCTGTGCCTCTTCCGCTTAGGCGGAACAGGTAGTGTTCGTAGTCTCTTATCTCTTATCTAACAGTCTCTTCCCGCAATGCTGCGGGATAAATATCTAATTTTAATACATGAAAAATCCAATTTTTACGTCAGCAATTATTTTAGTCCTTTTAACAGTGTTTTTGGGTGGTAATAGCATTCAGGCGGCCAACCACCTAACAAGCCAAGTGGAATCCGTAGATACACTCAGCTCATCACCAATTATACTGGAGTGTAATTATGCTTCATCGGATAATAAAAGGCAACCTATGCATTATCACTGGAGTATTAGTAATCGCATTTCTCCTATCGGAAAATTTAATTCCTTGGGTGAGGGTGCCCTTTACAATGTGGTACGACCACTAGGTGGTAAATCTAAAAATGGCGAAAAAGCAATTGATGAAGATACCTACAAGTGGGACGGCGAAAAATATTATTACGATTGGGTGCCTCTTAAAAAACAAATTGATAACGTTGGGCCAGCCAACTTGTACCAATTGGTAACGGATAATCCTTCGTGGGCTTTTCAACGCGGAATGGAAATAGCGGACGACAGTAAAGTGGAAACCTATGGAAATCCATGGCCTCCAAACGACCCAAAGGCATGGTCGGATTATATTAAGGCCATGTTGCAGGAGCTTATTACAACCTATGGCAAAGCACAAGTTGAACAATGGCGCTATTGTATTGGTCGCGAAATTGGGACACCGGGACATTGGCGTGCAGGACAATTGGCCTTTTTTGAGCATTATAAAAATACTTTAGATGCCATAAAATCCGTTATTCCCAACGCCAAAGTGGGTACGCATTTCCTATGGAGTTCCTCTAAACATTCCTATGGTCCCGACTTTGTAAAATGGTGTAAGCAAAACAATACCCACTATGATTTTATTGGCGTTTCTTATTATCCGTTTTACAATCAAATAAAACGAGTGGATCCCGATTATGTTTACAAAATAGATTTTGCCCCCATTAAGGATATCCCAGAATGGAATCCAGCTGCTACATTGGAATTTCATGAATTTGCATTAATAACAAGTATGAATGCAAAGGGAAATGGCTTTGAAAATGCATCCAAACCATATCAAGACTCCTTTACCGTGCTGATGGCAAAAATGATGTATGAACATGATATGAGAGATGTTTTCCGTTGGGGTTCGGATGAAAATAAGTTAGCTGAACAGACCTTTTTAACCATGGAGGGTAATATTTACTATACAAGTTCAAAACAGGGTGCACCAAAGTCATCGGGGAATTTGGTAGATGCTGTTTTTGCGCAAGATCCTGCTACAAAACAATACAATATCATGGCTTATAATTACAATGCTAATCCTGATTCTAAAAATAGCGAACCAGTAACTATTGCGGCAACCATTCCTTTACGTAAGGGTAGCAAAATTAAATACCGAAGCGCAAGTTATAGTCAAAACGGGTTGGAATGGTCCGAATGGAAGACCTACAAAACAACAGCAGGCAAAAAATCGTCAGAGTCTGTCATCTCCATCCAATCAGAAATTCCTGTTTTCTCATTTGTCAAATATGAGATTATGACAGAAAAGAAGACGCGGAAATAATTTGTGCTTTATTTGAGAACTGCTAAATAGAATTAACAGTAAATACTAACTTTTGAGCCCATGCGTACTAAGATTTGTTTGTTCAGTTTGATATTTTTTTTGAGTTATAGTGTTATCCATGCGCAACCTGATGAAAATTACATCCATAAATTAACGGGTGATGTTAATTTAGATTGGTTGAAATCAGTTGGGAACTCACTTTCAAATCAAACCATAAGCTGGTCTTCTAAGTCAGTTCAGGGATTCAATAATACATCTTCATTAGCCCGTAAACAAGCTATATTGCAGCATCCTTGGTTTTTTTATCCAGTCGATTCAAAACAGAATAGTTTTAAACCAACTGAGATAAAATTTCCACATCATTTCGAAAAAGTACGAAGTTATAAAGCGGGATGGTATTTTACCAAATATACTCTGGACGAGTTTTCAAAAAAAAGATTGGTGTTAATGCTCAATCGTGTTGACTTGTTTAGCATGGTGTACTTAAATGGAAATAGAATAGGTTATCACTTTGGCTCTTATACACCTTTTGAATTTGATATTACCAATGCGAGTGTTGCTGGGGATAATGTTTTGGCAATTTTTGTTCACGATAGAAGTGCTGCGGTAGATGGCGATAAAGCCTACAATCAATTAGGGCCTGAGTGGCTAAAGTCAAGTTACAGCCAAGGAAGAGCTAATGACATTTTGAAAGGAGGAATGGATGATGCACCGATATTGGAATTAAGAGAAAATATATCGCTAAAAGATGTATTTATAAAAACATCTACCCGAACCGGTGAAATGCAAATTGAATATGAATTGGCGTTTAAAAACAACAAAGCAACTCCATCAACATTGTCCTTTGAAGTCATGAAATGGCCAAATGGCGAAAGGGTTAATTTACAAATACCAGATGTTGCTATAGACGAGGTAGTTGAGGGTTCTTATTTGTGTAATGTTAATTGGCCTAATCCTGATCTGTGGAGTCCGGAAAATCCGAATTTATACATTTTACGAACAACCATTAAAAACGGAAAATCTACAGATGTTGTTGAAACAAGATTTGGTTTTAGAGAGTTTTGGAATGAAGGAAAAACGTTTATGCTGAATGGCATTCCTATCAAACTGCGGGGCGAATCTACCTTTCGACCTATTATTACTGGAGAAGGAGGATACAAAAAAACATTTGAACTATACAAGCAACTATTCGGATCAAATGCATGCCGAATTCATGCTACCATGCCACATGGCGACATGGTGCTTGCTGCCGATGAGGCTGGTATTCTTTTAATAGATCAATCGGCAATTTGGTCGGTAAATGTAATGTTCTATAAAAATGGCGGAGAATGGTTTTTGAAAAATACCGAAAAAGAGTTTGAGGAATGGGTGAAAAGGGACCGAAATTCTCCTTCGGTTGTTATTTGGGATGTAGAAAATGAGATGCTTCGTTACAACTACGAAATGCATTTGCCTTGGGTAAGTAAACTTCCGGGTTTTATAAAAAAATACGATACTACACGGCCCTTTAATTTTTCGGGTGCAGGGTGGTTTAGTAACCAGCAGGATATGGTTTCGTTGCATATGCAGGAGCATTATACCCGAATAATGAAGGACTGGAATCAAAAAGGAACTTGTCCGCTATTAATGGGTGAGTTTTGGGTGGGGGGAAGAATGGAACAACGAATTCCAACTTCATTGGAGTTTACCTCAGCCAAGGAGCGTTACGTCGAAGAAGCTAAAATTTATGAAGAGAAATTATTAGAAATGCGTTACCTGCAATTGTCGGGGGTTATGCCGTTTCGAATTTCACTTCTTGGATTTTATAGAGGAGAAGATGCTACTAATCCCAACTTGCTTACCCGAACCAATGATGTAATTCAAAAAATACAGCATGGCATGCAACCTGTAACCGTGTTTTTTTGGCCACGACGTAATTACACCTCAGCATCCAAAACCTTTAAGCGTGAGCTGGTTATATGTAATGATAGTGAAACGGAAAAGATTTTTGATATCTCTTGGGGCTGGGAAAACCAAGCCGATAAAGTTAAATCACTTACACTTCAACCGGCCGAACAACGAAAAATTACCATTGAAGATACTGCACCGCTAAAAGATCAAAAACTCATTGCTACATTGCAAAATAATGGCAAAATAATCTCAACAGATACCTTGTTGATTCACCCAATTGTTTTACCAGCTAGCATAATCAGTAAAAAAATAAAAGTCTATCAGGATGAAGGTCTTGTAAAAATACTTTCAAGTAAAGGTTTCTCAGCGCAGTTAACAACTTCAATTCCAAAAGCCGGAGATAAGGTTATTTTTATTATTCCTGAGCACGCCAACAACCGTGTGCTAAATTCGCAAAAGATTGAAATTCTTGATTTCCTTCGTAATGGAGGTACTGTTTTATGTCTAAAGCAAGATCAAGCTCCATCATGGTTTCCTTTAAAATTTGAATTTTGGTCGGCAAATCAAACTTCTCCACATACTTATGCTCGTATGGGATGGCAGGGGCTTCATAAAAATTTGTTTTATTCAAAAATTGCTCCGTTACTTGCCCCAACCCATCCAATTTTTAATGGGATAAATGGCAGTAATCTGCATTTATGGGATAATTATGATGGACGTGTTAGTGATGATGTTTTTGTAAGGCCGGCTAATGTCAATAAATTTCAACAAGGCAATTGGCGACCCTTGGCAGCGGGTACCCGCAGAGAGCATGTGAGTATAGTCGAATTGTTTTATGGAGAAGGCACCCTGCTTTCGTGCCAACTGAATATCATGGACAATATAGATAATATTCAAGCCTCAAGTTTGTTTGTAAATATGCTCAGTTATTTATCCGATAAGCCAGCAGCCATCTTTAATAATAAAGTAGCGGTTCGCGGATCTTTGAATCCAATGGATTTGTCCATATTAACGGGAGCAGCTGAAGCGACTTTTCGTAATGCTCAGTTTAAGAAAAATGATCTGATGCTAGCTTTTAATGGGTCGGATATAACTGAAATAAAAGAGTGGGCTGTTAAAGGAGGTAAAGTTCTTGTTTTATCAGATAGCCTTTCTCAAGCTTTTGAGGGTGTTAAAATGAGCCATGGAAAAAATAAGAGATATTTAGCCACAAAAATAGCGGATCACACCTTGCTTCAAGGTGTTTCATCTGCTAATTTTTTACAATCCGATCAGCAATTTATTTCAAGTTATTTTACCGCTATTCCTTCTAATGCAAAAGTACTATTACAGGGTTTTGATGGAGCCAGTTTCTGGAGATTAGAGGAGGTAGGTCCCGTAATGATTTCCATCCCATTTGGTAAGGGTGAGATTATTTTATCTGCCCTTAACATCGAAAAACAAACCAGTGTCTCTGCCCAAGAGTTACTATCTCTTATTTTAACTAATCAAGGTGTTCCCATTCCTTTTGCAAATACAACGAATTTTGATGAGGTTATTATTAAAAAAACTGTTCCTATTACCATTGATGGTATACTTAACGAGTGGTTGGAAGACATGGAAGATAAAAATGTAACACAATATATTCATGCACAACCTGTTTTTCTTACTTCAGAAAATATTATTAAAGGTCCACCTGAATTTGATCTAAATCTTTCCGCAATAAACTATTTTCTTTGGAATGAAAAGGCACTTTATATTGCTGGAGTTGTTTTTGGGGAAGAACTAACCTATGAAACTGGCATTAGCTACGGGAGTGAAAAGATATATAATCAGGAGTTTAAGCTTAATGATGATGTTATTTCTATCTCAGTTAAAAATAAAATGGCCAATGTATTAGTGAATGGGGTTCCTATTTCCAATGAATGGATAGGTGTTGCGCAAATAAATTCCAACGAAATGACCGATGCCACCAACCTTCATTTTAATTATATTTTGGCCAGCGGAAAAATAGCGTCGGTACAGAATCTAATAGGTGAAACTTTTGAGCTAATGATACCTTGGCAACTTTTAAAGCATAAATCTACAGACGAATCTGTACGTTCGATTGTAAGTCTGGAATCAAAAGAAACCAAAATTCAAGTGCCATTAGCCGAGGATTCTTCATTGAAATCAAATTGGTTGAAAATGAAATACAAGAAGAATTAAGTCTTGGGTAGAAAATGATATTGTGTTAAATCGGCAATTGGATATCTCGTATTTAGAGTTTTATTTATTTTGGCACCAGCAATACTGAGAAAAGATACGCAACACTTTATTAGGCCTAGCTTTATTTTTAGTAAATTTAATAAACTGAAATGTAAAAAATAGATATTATGAAGAAGTTCCTTTTTATTTCCGCTATTAGTCTAGGTTTAATCATCACCTCAACACGGGTGTCTTCACAATCTCGCCAAATAATAGGGCGGGTAATTGCGCTTGATAGCATTCCAATTATTAAAGCGCAAGTGCTGGTAAAAAGTACAGACTCAATTTATCAGTCTGGTGAAAACGGTATGTTTAAAATTATTTGCTCAAATAAGGACAGAATTATTGTCACAGCAAATGGCTTTAAAAGTGAAAAGGTAAAGATAAAAGAAGATACTGAAGATTTGCTTATCAATCTTGAGCTTAAGACTAACCCCGAAAGTCTTGATATTGCATACGGATTCGGACATGTTAAGGATAGGGATAGGCTATTTGCTGCTTCATCTTTACATGATAAAAATAACGACTTCTCATCTTACAATAATATGCTCGAATTAATTGAGGGTAAATTTCCTGGAGTTGATACTTATGGAGGAGTAATTGTTATTAGAGGCATTGGTTCTCCAAGTGGCAATAACAATCCACTGATAATAGTAGATGGCGTAAGAGTGGAATACGAATATTTTAATAGGATTGCTCCGCGTGATGTTAAAAGTATAGATGTTATTAAGGATGGAACAACAGCAATGTATGGTGCAGACGGAGGTAATGGTGTAATCATTGTTGAAACTAAAAAGAAAATTGAGTAAGCCTTGTAAGAAATCCAGAATGTGAGGATCAGGTAAAAGGACTGAGTTAGTACCTGTCAACAATATATTTAACTTGAATAAAACATTAAAAATGAAGTCTTTTTTTCCTATCCTAATTGCAATTCTACTTAGTGGTTCTAGTTGTACCATGCCAAAGGGTAAAACTAGCGTTGAGCCAACCATTAATGAGATAAAAGCAGGCTTTGCATCTCCTATAATGCAATATCGTCCCGAAACATGGTTTCACCTAAATGGGAACAATATCAGCAAGGAAGGTTTGACACTCGACCTTGAGGCCATAAAGTCTGCCGGGCTCCAAGGCATACATCTTTTCAGCAAAAACGGACGTCCATATCCAGGAGTTGAGCAAATAAAAATATTATCGCCCGAGTGGGAAGAAATGATACGTCACGCAGCAGATGAATGCCAACGATTGGGTTTGAAATTTACCATGCAAAATTGCCCCGGATGGTCCATGACTGGCGGACCCTGGGTGCCGGTGGAGGAAGCACAGCGTGAAATCGTAGAATCGGTGTATCGTGTAAAGGGCGGAGGTATGTTCGAAGATGTCCTTGCGCTGGACTCAGCCTACCTCACGGCCGATTACAACTACAAAGATGTGCAAGTGCTGGCTTTCCCAACCCCGGAAGGTGACGACTTAAGCGTTCCCATCCCTTTGAAGATTGAATCCAATAATCCCGTAGTTCCTTGGGCCATTATTTTAAATCCTGATACTGTTCTTGATTTAAATGGTAAATCACTTTCCGAATCGTTAAAAAAATATAAGGAAGCAGGTATTGCCAAGGTTAATGGCGAGAATACATGGGTTAAAATAACGTTTGACCGAAAAGTAACCATCCGTTCTATCCAAATGTCACCTATTCGCGAAATGATTCTGGACAGTCAGTATCCACAGGTCGATGTGAAGCTGAGAATTCAGACTGTAGAAAATGGTAAACGCCACGATGTCGCTGAATTAAAAATACCCAATGGTAATTGGTCCGATCGTCAGTATGATGTAACCCTTGCAATACCCGAAACAAATTCGGATGAGTTTGTCATTACATTTTTAGGAGAGCATAGCTTGTTACCTAAAGCGATGCATTTAAGTGCAAAGCCACGCTTGCACAACCACGAGGTGAAAGCAGCTAAGGCATTACGTAGCCTGGAGAAAGAGGTTGAAAGTAATTATACGGACAAATGTTTTATCGATCCCGATCAGACCATCAATTTAACAACGAAAATGGATGAAAAGGGCAAGTTGAGCTGGGATGCACCGCAAGGCAATTGGACTGTGGTGCGCTTTGGGCACGTAAATATGCGCCGTACCAACAAACCCGCCATGCCCGAATCTACCGGATGGGAATGTAGCAAGTTGGATAAAGTAGCCATCGAAAATCACTTGCGTAATGGTATGATTGGTAAAATGATTACAGATGGGGGGCCCATTGGAGATGGAAAGCTCGATGGATTGTTGATTGATAGTTGGGAAAGCTATATTCCAACATGGACCATGAATGCCGACGATATGTTCAAGGAGTTTGAGCAACATCGAGGCTATGGCATGAAACCCTATTTGCCTGCAACAATGGGCTACATCTTAAAAAGTCCTGAAGTGAGCACCAAGTTCCTTCGCGACCTTCGTCAAACCATGGACGAGGTGTACATCGATAATTTTTTCGCACATTTTGCTACGGTGGCGCATGATATGGGTGCTGAGGTATATACCGAAGGAGCTGGTGGTGAAGTGTTACCGATTGACCCAATGCGTTATTATGGCGTGAGCGATATACCCATGACCGAGTTTTGGTATCCAAAGGCGCCTTCTAACCAAAATGAATATGCCAAACCTGTATATTCCGCTGCTTCGGCTGCACACCTATACAACAAACCAGTTTTGGCAGCCGAGGCTTGCACACAGTTGGGAGTAGATTGGAGCGAGCACCCTTTTTCAGTAAAATATTTGATAGATTATAATTTTACGAAAGGTATTAACCACCTGGTGTTCCATACCTTTTCGCACACGCCCCAAAAAGAAGTTTTTCCGGGCTCAAGCTTTGGGGGAAATATTGGTTTTCCTCTTGTGAGGCAACAAACGTGGTGGAAATACATGCCAGACTTTGTTGATTATTTGACCCGCTGTCAGTATGTACTGCAACAAGGTGAATATGCTGCTGATGTACTTTGGTACTATGGCGACCAATACGAACGCCCTCCATTTGACCTCGACTATTTCCCCAAAGGGTATCGTTTCGACTATTTGAACGCCGAAATATTGAACGAGAAATTGAGTATGAGGGATGGAGTAATTCATGCGAAAGATGCCGGAGACTACCGTGTGATTTTGTTGCGCGATTCAAAGGATATGCTCCTGTCAACAGCTCAAAAGCTAAGAGAATTGGTACATCAAGGTGCAATTATTGTGGGCGAAAAGCCACTTGATTCACCAAGTTTAATGGACGATGAGGATGATTTAAAAGCATTGCACGAAATTGCGGACGAACTATGGGGCAATACAGCAAGTGGTGTCAAGTCTGTTGGCTTGGGAAAGGTGTATTGGGGATATTTCATCGAAGAAGTACTGAAAACGGAAGGTATTGATCCGGATGTAATTGTACCCCAAAAGTTGCCAATTACCTGGATACACCGTAAAACTGCAGATGCCGATATTTATTTTGTAAGTTCAACAAGTGAACAATCGCTTGATGTTTCGCTCAGTTTTAGGGTGGAAGGCGTTTATCTTGAACTGTGGGATCCGTTTACAGGGAAGCAACAAAAGGCAAAAGTATGGAGCAAGGAAAATGATAGGGTAAATGTGGCCCTGTCCTTGGACCCAAGTGGTAGCACCATCGTAGTATTCCCCAAAGGCAACAGGCAACCCTTCTGTAAAAAAGTGGAATTCAACCAACAAACTATCTTGGATAGCAAACAAGGTTGGTACAGAGTGCACGCTACAGATGAGGGTTTGCCTACGGTATCGTTAGCAAATGAGGTGTTTATCCCTTCCCATGCAGGTGTTTACTCCTTTGTAATGTCTGATGGTTCTATCAAAAAACAAAATTATGAATTGGTAGAAACCCCAATGAACGACGGCTGGACACTTTCATTTGATGAAGGGTGGGATGCTCCCGTCACAATAGACCTGAAGAAACTATCTTCGCTGACGGAACTGGATAACCAGGCTATTCGCCATTATTCGGGTACCGTTGTTTATAAAAAAGAATTGGTACGCCCCGAGTCTGGAAAGTTTTTTGTGCTCGATTTGGGGGAGGTAAATAATATAGCCGAATTATGGTGCAATGGCCAAAAAGTGGCCACCCGTTGGGCTCCTCCATTCGTTTTTGAATTGTCCGATCAGCTACTTGAAGGAAAGAATCAAATTGAAGTTAAAGTGACTAACACTTGGCGCAATCAGTTGATCTTTGACAATACCCGCACGGAGAGCAACAAGAAAACTTGGACGACAAATCCACCGAAGAAAGATGAAAAAGAGCTAGAACCATCGGGTTTAGTAGGGCCGGTGGTTTTAAGAACAATAAGGTAGTTTATTTATAAACCAGTATAAACCAATACAAACCATGACAAACAAGCTAAATCTTGTAAACTACTTTATTATTGTAGTATTGCTCTCAATACTTTTTTCTTGCTTAAATGAAACTAAAATGCAAGAGCCTTACGATTTGAAAATAGGTGAAGGTTTCAAAAACCCTCTTGGGTTCTACAACGATTCCCCTGCTTTTTCCTGGAAATTGCCAGTTGGTGTTCAATCGCAAAGTGCTTATGCTCTTGTTGCGGCCAGTACACCCGATTTATTGCCCAATAACCCTGATTTATGGGAAAGTGGTAAAGTAGAGACAAGCCAAAGTTTATTTGTGGATTATGCGGGTGAAAAACTTGCTTCGGGGCAAAAGGTGTATTGGCAGGTAAAGTTTTGGGACAACGAAGGGAAGGAGTCAAAATGGAGCGAAACGGCCTTTTTTGAATTAGGATTGTTGAATAACACCGACTGGCAAGCAAAGTGGATAAGCCTGCCCGATGAAAAAGCTGTTGAAATAGATGAAATCGGGAAGAAGGTACACCCCGTTCAGTATTTGCGCAAAAACATAAAAGTTCAGGACGACATTGAAAGCGCCCGCCTTTATATTACTGCCTTAGGATTATTTCAGGCGCATATCAATGGCAGCCAGGTTGGCGATGACGTGCTTACTCCCGGTTGGACATCCTACCAAAAACGCATTGAAACGTTAACGTATGATGTAAGTTCAATGCTTGCAAAGGGAAACAATTCTTTGGGGATAGAACTTGCCGAAGGCTGGTATGCAGGCCGTTTAATATTTCGCGGATATGCTAACCGTAATCCACAGGTTCTGGTGCAGCTTGAAGTGACCTATAAAAGCGGTGAGGTAGCAACTTTTGTAAGCGATAGTTCATGGAAAGGTACGGTTAACGGACCCATACAATATTCAAGTTTGTACGATGGCGAAAGCTACGATGCCAATTTGGAAATGCCCGGCTGGAATACATCAAATTTTGATGATTCAGCATGGTACGAAGTTGCAGAGGTGTCAGTTTCGGACGAGGTAAAATTAACTCCAAAACGTCACAGCCCGGTTACAACAAAAATAACATTACCAACAAAGTCCGTGTCGGAACCTACCAAAGGAAATTATGTATTCGATTTGGGGCAAAATATGGCAGGTGTGGCCAAGATAAACATCCCGGTTAAAAAAAGGCAAAAGGTGAAAATTCGATTTGCCGAAATGCTTCAACCCAATGGCGAAATATATACCAAAAATTATAGAAGTGCAGTTTCAACTGATTATTACTTGCCGTCCAAAAACGGACTGATTGAATGGCAGCCTAAATTTACATTTCACGGTTTTAGATATGTTGAGTTAAGTGGTTTTGATGAAAGTGCGACACCTGAAAAATCGTGGGTTACCGGATTGGTTCAATATTCCAATTTTGATATGGCGGGTACGTTTTCTTCATCGCATGATAAGCTGAATCAGCTACAAAGCAACATTGAATGGGGCTTGCGCGGTAATTTTCTTGACATTCCAACCGATTGTCCTCAGCGCGATGAACGTGCCGGCTGGACAGGTGATGCACAGGTATTTATTCCCACCTCACTTTTTATTGCCGATGCGCATGCGTTTTGGGCGAGTTGGATGCAAAGTGTGCGCGACGATCAACGTGATAATGGTTCCATTCCTATAGTTGTGCCTGATATTGACGGACGGCGTGTCTCGTCGGGCTGGGGCGATGTAGCTACCATTATTCCCTGGGAAACCTATTTTCGCACGGGGGACGAAAAAATACTGAAGGACAGTTATCAAACGATGCTGGGATGGATTAACTATTATCGTTCAGTATCTGAAAATCATATTGTAGATATGTTTACCTATGGCGATTGGCTTCAACCCTACTCCGAACATCCAACAGATGAACGAAAAGGCGAGACAGATGAGAAATTGTTGAACACAGCCTATTATGCACGATCGGTTGACCTAAGCTTGCAAACGGCCCAAGTGTTGGGATTAACCGATGATGTGGCCATGTTGCAATCCTGGCTCAGCGAAATAAAGACAGCTTTTCAAAACCAGTTTTTTAATACCAATGGAAGCGTGAGCAAAGGGAAATCTACCCAAACAGCTTATCTAATGGCCATAGGTTTTAATTTGCTTACCCCCGAAATGGAAGAAAAAGCTGTTCCGCATTTACTTGCTGAAATTGCGAAAGCTGATAATCATTTACGCACTGGCTTCTTGGGAACACCGCTTCTGGCTCCTGTTCTCGAAAAAATTGGTCGACCGGATATCATGTTCGAAATGCTATTTAAAGAAACGTATCCTTCGTGGTTCTATTCTATCAATCAGGGAGCAACCACTATGTGGGAACGTTGGAACAGTTACTCGCACGAAGATGGATTTAATAAAGGCGGCATGAATTCATTCAACCATTATGCTTACGGTGCAATTGGGCAATGGATGTACGAACGAATTGCAGGCATTAAACCAATTAAACCGGGTTACAAAGAAATACAGATTGCTCCACTGCAGGGAGGACCCCTGACATCAGCCGAAGCTAGTTACAATACGCCTTATGGCGTGGTAAGTTCAGCCTGGAAAATAGAAAATGGCGTGTTTAAACTAAAAGTAACGGTGCCTCCAAACACAACGGCGAAGGTTGTAATTCCGGCCAATACGGCTGAAAGTTTGATGCTGGATGGGATTGATTTTATCGAAAATGCACAGGTTAAACTTATACGGAAAACTACAACCGGTTTTGAGCTTCAAGTTCAGCCTGGCAACTATAACTTTAAGTCTAAACTATAATTACTACTTGTATAACGACTCAGAAGATCCCTACCGGATGAAGAATATTTGGGGAGAGAATACTGAATTGGATAAAAATTGGAAGCTGAATTGGCGGAATCGGTAGCCTCAATGAATGATCCTTGGCAATGAGTGTTTTAGCGTAAAAAACAAAGAATAATAACTATAGTAATTCACATACATAATTAAAATCTTGGATATGTTAGAAAAAAATGCGAGACCTTATTTTTTTATTCTGCTAATCATCAGTATGAATATATGTAATTTTGGTTGTCAATCATCAAGTAATAAAGAGTTTGTGGAAATATTTGATGGTGAAACGCTGGATGGTTGGAAAGGAGATGCTAACTATTGGCACGTTGAAAATGGTTGTTTAGTGGGAGCGGTTACTCCTGAAACAATCTTAAAAAGCAACACTTTTATCGTGTGGCAAGGTGGACAGCCCCAAGATTTTGAACTTAAATTGGAGTACCGCATTTCTGAATCGGGTAATAGCGGCATAAATTACCGTAGCAATTATTTAGAAGACAATTCATACGCTTTGCGCGGCTATCAATGTGACATTATGGCAAGAATAGATTTACAGGGCAGAATTACGAAGAAAAAAAACGTACTACACTAGCCTATAAAGGGGAGAAGGTATTATTATCAACACCTAATGATCCCGAGGTGATAAGAAACATGCGTAGCAATGTGGAAAAGAATTGTTGGCAAACAAGAGAAGTGGTGAGTCAACTGGGTGACATAGAAACCCTAAATTCAAAGATAAAGAACAATGATTGGAATCAAGTGCATTTGGTAATTACGGGAAATAGCTTAAAGCACTATGTCAATGGAACTTTAATAAGTGATGTTAGAGATAATGATACCATTCACAGTACTATAAAAGGATATATTGGTGTTCAGGTTCACGTAGGTCCTCCTATGAAGGTCGAGTTTAGAAATATTCGATTAAAACAATTATAAACAATGAATAAAAGATAACGATATATATGAAAGAAAAAAGAATAGGAATGTCTTATAAAGCCAAATCTGTACCTGATCCAGTCCAATTAAGCGGAGCATGGCAGCTTCAGTTTCCCAATGCTGAAAAACAAGGTTAGAAAAACTCATTTCCTGGACAGAATCTGCTGACGATAACATACGCTACTTTTCGGGTATAGCAACTTATAAAAAGGAGTTTACGATTTCAAAAGATATGCTGAAGGGCGAAACATCACTGGAAATAGACTTAGGCAGTGTAAAGGAAATCCTTCGATACGGTTACTGCTACAAAGTGTCGAATTTTTATTGATAAGACCTCAAAAGCCGCAACAATATCAGAGTTTGAAGTGCATGGTATCGTGAATTAGGTCTTACAACAAAAAAAAGCGACAAATGAAAAATCTAAAAATTAATCTTCTGCTATTTGCAGTCGTACTTTGCCTGCCAACAATTATTAGTTGTCAAAGGGCAGAAGAAATAGAAAAACCTAATATTATATATATACTTACCGACCAGTGGCGGGCCTCTGCTTTGGGTTATGCCGGCGACCCCAATGTGAAAACGCCAAACTTGGATAAGTTTTCAGAAGAGGCAGTTAACTTTGCCAACGCTGTTTCTGTTCTACCCGTTTGCACTCCCCACCGCGCCTCGCTTTTAACAGGGCGCTATCCAACTTCTACAGGTATGTTTTTAAACGATTTGTATCTGCCTGATGAAGAATTATGCATGGCCGAAATATTTAAGGCTGTGGGATATCAAACAGCTTACCTGGGCAAATGGCATTTAGATGGACATGGAAGGACAAATAACGTTGAGCCTGCCAGACGTCAGGGATTTGATTATTGGAAAGCCTTGGAATGTTCGCACGATTACAACAACATGGCCTACTACGACAATGAAAATCCTGAAATAAAATTCTGGCAAGGATATTCGCCTTTTGCCCTTGCTGCCGATGCCAATGCGTATATGACAGCGCACGCTAAGGATGAAAATCCATTTTTGCTGTTTGTATCTATTGCTACGCCACATTTCCCGCACAAGAGTGCTCCGCAAAAATTCAAGGAAATGTACCCCCTGGAAGCCCTTCAATTGGCGCCCAACGTACCTGAGGAATGGGATACAAAAACACGCGAAGAGTTGCAGGGATATTATGGTCATTGTACCGCTACGGATGTGGCCATAGGAAGTGTTTTGGATAAAATAAAAGAGCTTGGCTTAGATGAAAATACCATTGTTGTGTTTACCTCCGATCATGGCGAAATGATGGGTTCTCATGGAATGCGCCCGTATATGAAACAATTGGCCTGGGATGAATCCATCAAGGTGCAATTCTTGATTTCTTACCCTGGAATAGCCGATAATAAAGGAGCCGTAGTTAATGCGCCTATCAATACGCCAGACATTCTTCCATCATTATTAGCCATGTCAGGAATTGCAATTCCTAAAGGCATTGAAGGCGAAAACCTGGCATATTTGGTAAAATCACCTGATCCCAAAACAGATCGCGTAGCTTTGGTGATGAATCCTTGCCCTTTTACAAGTGAATACAAATATCCCGAATATCGTGCCATCCGCACCAAACAATATACCTACGCACGTACACCTGAAGGGCCAAGTAAGCTATTCGACAATACAATAGATCCCTACCAAATGTACAACTTAATTGGCAATCCTGCTTATGCGCAATTACAGCAGGACTTGGATAATAAACTGGATTCTGCCCTGCAAAATATTGGGGATGATTTTATGCCTCGCGACTACTATTTAAGCAAATGGAATGTTAAGCTCGACGAAAGTAAAAAATGTATCGATTATTGGAGTTTTGATAAGGGGAAAGGTGAAGTACAAACACCTAGATTATAATAAGAACAAGCAATATTTATAAGATGAGAAAACAATTTTCAATGGTACTAATCCTATTGTTGAGTTGTCAGTTGTTGACAGCACAATCAATGGAATTTAAGAGACTTATTTGCAATGCGCAAGTTAATCCAATTGCAATAGAGGACACTAATCCATTATTATCATGGGTAGTTTATGCCGATGGATTTAATCGCGAGCAAAGCGCCTTTCATGTATTGGTAGCTTCAAAAGAAGATTTATTAAATGAGGATGCCGCAGACTTATGGAATTCAGGAAAAATAACAAGTAGCCAGTCAGCTCATGTTAAATATCAAGGCAATAAATTATTGCCAACTCAAAAATATTTTTGGAAAGTTAAAATTTGGGATGAAACTGGTAAGGTATCTGATTGGTCTCCTGTAAATGGTTTTGAAATGGCCTTGATGGAGGAATCCAATTGGGGGAATGCCAAGTGGATAAGTTTAAGCAACGACACCCGAACATCTGAACATCGTTTTCGCGAATATCAAACCGGAAATATGAAAGAGCCTGTTATGGTTACAAGTCAGCCAGCAGCTTATTTCAGAAATGTTATAAATGTAGAGAAACAGATTAAAAGTGCCCGGGCTTATATCTGTGGTTTGGGATATTATGAGTTGTACATCAATGGTGAAAAAACAGGTGATCATGTGCTGGATCCAGCACCTTCCAATTACTATAAACAGGCTTATTATGTGAGCTATGATGTGACCAAGCAATTGCGGCAAGGTAAAAATGCCCTTGGTATAATTATGGGTAATGGCTTTTATGGACAAACTATTTCATGGAAAAATGATCCTGAATCTGAAAGAGATTTGTCTTACGGAACACCGGCTGCCCGTCTGTTGATTAAAGTGACTTATGATGATGGTTCCACGGCGGATTACTTTACGGACGAAAATTGGAAAAATAATACGGGTCCAATTGTTTTTGATAATATTTATGGAGGCGATACCTACGATGCCCGTTTTGAGATAAATGGATGGAATAGGGTTGAGTACAACGATGCTACATGGCAACAAGCTAAAACCGTTGCCCCTGAAACAACAAAAATTAGTGCCAATCAAATGCCACCAATTCGCAAGCTTCAGGTGCTGGAGCCTGTAAATGTGTTTAAATCATCCAAAGGTAATTGGATCGTAGATTTTGGACAAAATATTGCCGGGTGGGTAAAGATTAATGTAAAGGAAAAAGAAGGTCAGGTAATAAATATTGTTACAACCGAAGCACTAACGCAGGATGGGCGCGACATCTACCCCGGTTCGACCGGTGGCGGTGCCAATGGTATGAGCCAGCTCTATAAATATATTTGTAAAGGTAGCGGATCAGAAACGTGGGAGCCTAAATTCTCCTACCACGGTTTTCGTTATGCCGAAATTACGGGTGTTTCGTCCAAACCGGATGGCCAAATGATAAAAGCAGTTTTGGTTGCCAACGATATGGAGCAGAAAGGTAGTTTTAGCTGCTCCGATGCCTTGCTAAATAAAATGGATACCATTAGCAAATGGACTATTATAGATAACCTGCATGGAATCCCCGAAGATTGTCCGCACCGCGAGAAATGTGGATGGCTGGGCGATGCGCATGCCTTTTGCGAATATGCCCTGTATAACTACGAAATGGGTAATTTCTATAAAAAGTACATGGAAGACATCCGTACACAAATGCGCCCTGTAAAAGGAGGAAACAATCTCGATGTCCTGTACCAGGCGCCAACCATGATTGCCCCAGGTAAACGTACTTCAACCATCGCCAAGCTCGACTGGGGTGTGGCTACCATGTATTTGCCTTGGTACAACTATATCTATTATGGCGACTCAACAATTGTGATGGAGTATTATGTAGATATGAAAGAATTGACCAATTATTACCTTTCGTTTAAAAACGAAAAAGGAATTGTTGACAATGGCATGGGAGACTGGTGCCCACCGCGTTGGGATAGAAAAAGCAATCCCGACGCCATGGAATGTGATCCAGTTGTTTCGGCAAATGCCTATTTCTATGATATATTAGGAATTATGGAAGCCTTTGCTACGATGAATAAGGATGATGATTTTGCGGTTAAAATGCAGAGAGAAAAGAAAGCTTTGTTGAATACGTTTAATAACGAGTATTTGCAAAGTATCCCATTGGTAAACTACCTTTGGTACGGTAGTCAAACGGCTACGGTAATGGCATTGCAATTCGGTATGGTTCCAGCGGAAAATATTCAAACGGTTGTGGATGGTTTAGCGTACAATATTGTTGCTGTAAAGGGCGGACATCATGCTACCGGAATTCATGGTAACCGATATATCTATACCGTGTTAAATAAATATGGCAAAGCGGATCTGGCGCATAAAATATTAACAACGCCAACATTTCCCAGTCAGGCTTATATTGTTAATTATGGTTTCACCACTTGGCCCGAGCGTCAATTTTTTTGGGATGATATGAGTGGTTTAAGTAACTCGCTTAATCACCCGATGCATAGTGGGTTTGCTGCTTATTTTTTTGAATCTCTGGGAGGAATTAAATCCACCTACAACAAGACTGGGTATAAGGAGTTTACGGTAAATCCAATATTTCCAAACGAAATAACCCAAACAACAGTCAATGTACCCACACCTTATGGCAACATACATAACAGTTGGGAATCAAAAGGGGGTCAGTTCTCAATGAAACTACAAATACCTTTTAATACCAAAGCAAAACTTGTGTTATTAGAGGAGGAATTCAAGTCGCTTCAAATAAACGGAATACCATGGAAAAAATTTCATGAGGAGAATAAAATAGTTATTTTTGATAATTCGATTTTGGTTCTTGGTTCAGGTATTTATAGTTTAAAGTATTTAAAAGCCGATAATTAAAATAATGGTTTACAATCGTAAAAGTTGAACTATAAAACAATAAATATAAGCAATGAAAACAATGAAAATGATTATGATGGCAATTGCTCTTTGTGTGGCTTTACCATCATATGCACAGGATATTAAACCTGCAGAGGTTAAAAAGGAAATGAAAAGGGTTGCCGATTGGCAGATTGAACATTTTCGCGATTCGTACAGTGGGCGTAAAAAACCGCATCACCCATTGGCCTGGACAAATGGTGCCTTGTATGTAGGTATGGTTAAATGGGCTAGTATGGCAGAGGACGACAAGTATTGGGAGTGGATGAAACAAATTGGCGAGGATCAACAATGGAAATTGCACGAGCGTATGTACCATGCTGATGACCACACCGTGGGTCAAATGTATGTGGCGCTCTATCGTAAGTATGGCGATAAGGAAATGATTGCGCCAACAAAAGAACATTTGAGGTATATTTACTATCACCCGGCCAATACATCGTTGCAATGGGTTGATAATTTAAACTATAAGCACGATCGCTGGAGCTGGTGCGACGCCTTATTCATGGCTCCACCCTTATGGGCTCAATTATATAAGGAAACAGGAGATAAAATGTATCTTGATTTTTTGATGAAAGAATTTAAAGCCACAACCGACTTATTATTCGACAAGAAAGAGAATTTGTATTACCGCGATCAAAGCTATATGGGTAAACTCGACAACGGTACAAAAATTTTCTGGGGACGCGGAAATGGATGGGTTTTAGGTGGTCTTACCAATGTGATGAATGAGTTAGATACATCTTCGAAGGAGTATAGGTACTTTCTTAAAATTTATAAAAAAATGGCTGCTAAACTTGTTAAAATACAAACACCAGAGGGGCATTGGGCCATGAGTTTATTAGGCCATGAGTTTTATCCAACCCCAGAAACCAGTGGATCTGCATTTTATACCTATGGATTGGCTTGGGGAATTAACAGGGGTATCTTAGACAAAGCAACCTACAAACCTGCCGTAATAAAAGGATGGAATTCGTTGGTAAGTCATATTACCGTGGAAGGGATGTTGGGGTATGTGCAACCCATCGGTGCAGCACCAGGCAAAGCTTGGCCCGACAAAACGGAGGTGTACGGAGCAGGTGCTTTTTTAAGCGCAGGTGCCGAAGTTTATAAATTAGTAGGAGGACTTTAAACCTAAAGGTACAGATGGAATTATAACTACTGAAGCACCAATACAAGCAATGAATAAAATCGTATTATTTACCATAGGAGCACTGTTTGCAACAAGCTTAATTAGTGCACAAAAAATAAATCCTCCAGCTGGTCGCATTGCCATTGTTGCCGATGGAAATTCGCCTGACCCCGACGATTTAGGAGGAACAGCTGTTTCTTTGGCACTTTTGCGTTCGGCAGGATTAGAGAACAGACTCGTACATTACTCACATTGTTGCGATCTGGTAGTAGTGCATAGAATTTCGGAAGCTGCCGAGCACGAAAGGCATGCTATGATGCAAACTACTTGTGATGGAACCGCCCGGCGTTGGGGTGGTTACGATCATATCACTTTTTACGATGCAAAATGGCAATTAGAACAAACCATCAAAGATTTGAGTAAAGCCATCAATGCTTCTTCAGCAGATGATCCGCTGTGGATCGTTGAAGCGGGGGAGCCTGATATTATCGGTTTCGCGTTGGATGCCACACCCAAAGAAAAACACAAGTTTGTTAAAGTGATTTCGCATCACCCTGCCAACGACAATTCAGGTGACTTTTACGAGTGGCAAGATATTTTGAATTTTGGAGTGGAAGAAGTTCGTATTCCCGACCAAAATATCAAACTAAAGGTTGTAGAGTCACAATGGGATTGGGCCATGAACCATCCCGACGACCGTATTCAATTTGTATGGTTGATGGGTAAAATGGCTGAAGTGGATGACGTAGTGAAATTCCAAAAAGGAAAATGGGATTGCTCCGATGCAGGAATGGTACTTTATTGGATAACAGGAGCCAATGTAAAAGATGGTTTAAAACAAGGAACCGTTGATGATGTTGAATTGCTGCTGCTTGATTACCTGACAAAAAACCCAAAATAGTTTATATTTACATATAATAAACAAAACTTAAAACTTATGAAACTCAATTTATCTTTTTTATTTATTGGAGCGATTTTAATTTTGGTAGGTTGTCAGCCCAAAGCTGCTAAAGACAATACTGAATGTGGTAATCTAAAGGCAGAGGATTTCCAAAGTAAGATGGAGGGCAGTAATACCAATCTTTATTTTCTTCGTAATGGCGACATATCTGCCGCTATAACCAATTATGGGGGACGCATAGTAAGCTTATGTGCTCCAGGTCGCGACGGTAAAATGGCCGATGTGGTACTAGGATTCAATAGTTTGGATGGTTATATGGGTGCCCATGGGGTATTCCACGGCGCTTTGATAGGCCGGGTTAGTAACCGTATTGCCAAAGGAAAGTTTTCAATAGATGGTCAGGAATACGCCCTGCCGCTTAACAATGGCGTTAACCATTTACATGGTGGCCCCGATGGTTTTTTTAATGTAGAGTGGACTGTTAAATCATCTAATGATACCTCCTTGGTATTGAGCTATCTATCGGAAGATGGCGAGATGGGTTATCCAGGTAACCTAGATGTGCAGGTAACCTACAGCCTAAGTGCTGAAAATGAATTAAAAATCGACTATTTAGCCACAACCGATAAGGCTACCCCGGTAAACCTCACCAGCCATCCTTTCTTTAACCTTGCAGGCGAAGGCAGCGGTGCCAGCATCAACAATCATTTGCTTACCATTAATGCCGATATGTATACTCCCGTTGACAGCACCATGATACCTTTAGGTGAAAATGTATCTGTAGAAGGAACGCCTTTTGATTTTAGGCAAGCCAAATCAATCGGAGCCGATTTAGCACAGCTGGATAACAACGAACAATTAAAAAATGGTTTAGGTTATGATCACAACTTTGCACTTAATAAAGACGGAGAAGGTGCCATGACTTGGGCAGCTACGGTTGTGGAACCTATCAGCGGGCGCAAGATGGAGGTCTTTACCGAAGAGCCAGGCATGCAGTTTTACGGCGGTAATTTTATGGATGGTTCCGATACCGGAAAAGCTGGCAAGCCTTATGGTTACCGTGAATCATTTGCTTTAGAAACCCAACATTTTCCCGACTCTCCAAATCAAGCCAATTTTACGTCAATAATCCTTAATCCGGGCGAGGTGTACCGCACAGCTAGTATTTACAAGTTTAGCGTAGAGTAATAGGAGATATTAAGTTTGTACAATATTTTGGATGTGTTTGTTGCGATCATTAAGGTCATCTAATAAAGAATATAAGTATGGGGAGACTGAATAGTTTCCCTATGTTTTTTCCAGACATTGACACTGCGTTGGATGCTCGACCAAGGAACTAATATTCATACTGTGCAAAAAGTGGCAGACAAGGCTACTTTGTTCCTTTATATTAATTTCCCCATCATGGGTATAAGTAGTATATTTGCATCGCTAAAATTTTATATTGCATTTTTATAAAACCATGATGGATTTAAAAGAAACCGTAAAACAGCTTACCAAAAAATATTATTCTGATATAATTGCTATTCGTCGTCACATGCACGAAAATCCGGAATTGTCGTTTCAGGAATTTAATACCTCAAAATATATTTGTTCCAAGTTGGATGAGTATGGTATTTCGTATAAAGCAGGCTATGTAAAAACGGGTATTGTTGGAATCATTAAAGGCAAAAATCCCGATAGAAAGGTGATTGCTCTGCGAGCCGATATGGATGCATTACCCATTGAGGAAAGCGATGGAAATCAGGTGAAATCGTGTAATAAAGGTGTGATGCATGCCTGCGGTCACGATGCACACTCGGCATCCTTATTAGGTACAGCTAGGATATTAAATGAGTTAAAAGAGCAATGGGAGGGTACGGTTCTTCTGATCTTTCAGCCTGGCGAAGAGTCTTTTCCGGGCGGTGCCAAGCTCATGATGGAAGAGGGTGCTCTGGATAATCCCAAGCCAGAGATTATTATTGGCCAACATGTTTTACCAGATATGGCCACGGGCGATGTGGGATTTAAAGAGGGCATGTACATGGCTTCGGGCGATGAGGTGTATTTAACCATCAAAGGTAAGGGTGGACACGCTGCCATGCCGCATACCTTAACCGATACGGTACTTGTAGCTTCGCATATTATTGTGGCCTTGCAACAGGTGGTGAGTCGTATCGTTCCGGCCAATATTCCCACTGTACTATCATTTGGAAAGGTTATTGCCAACGGTGCTACCAATATTATTCCCGAAAAGGTTGAGATAGCCGGAACACTGCGAACCATGAATGAAGAATGGCGGGGTAAATTAAAAGTGCAAATACATAAAATTGCCACTGAGATGGCAGCTAGCATGGGTGCTACCTGCGAGGTGAAAATTAACGATGGCTACCCTGTTGTAACTAACGAGGCAAAAGTAACCGCAAAAGCTTTTGGGGCAGCCCAAAAATATTTAGGGCAAGAGCATGTGCATAATATGGATATCCGGATGACGGCGGAGGATTTTGGTTATTATACGCAAGCCTATCCCTGTACTTTTTATCGCTTTGGCGTTAAACAGGATAACAATGTACATACGGGAGGTTTGCACACGCCTGGTTTCAATCTCAACGAATCCTCCTTGGAAACATCAGTAGGGCTGATGGCTTATATTGCATTGGATTTGTTGGGAGGAAGTAAGAGGTAGGGTGTGGCTAGTCTCCTAAATACAATTATCGCCAATGCCGCCGAAAAGTCGGCACAGTCTATGTTAACTACCTGTCCGTCAGCTGACAGGATAATTTGCTAGTAATAATTTTATTTTGGAAAAATGTTCAATGCTTGCGAACCTGACAGTAGGCAGGTGAACGGCATTCTGAAAAATATTATAGGGCTCAAAGCGATGCCTTAGTAAGATCGGGAAGCTCCGAACTTGTTCGGAGATCACCCGGCCGCACTTAGGCATTGTAAAGAGACAGATGATGTTTTTCGGGCAGCCTTGACTTTCTTTGCTTACTTTCTTGTGTTAAGACAAGAAAGTAAGAGCCCCTCCGGCTAGAGGAGAGGGGAGAAAGGTTTAGTTAATCGATATCTAATTGGAGGCTTTTAACTAGTTCCATAAAAATGAATATTTATTTTTAGGAATATATAAAACTATTTGCTTCACAAATTTGTTATTTTTGCGGTTCACACTTAGTTATTTTTTATAAGATACAAAATCACGAGAATTATACGGCATACAGCGAGCCTTATTTATAAGCATTTCAAATTAAATCAAATTGATGAAATTTGTTTTAATATAGAAAAAAAGAAAATACTTTTGCTGCAATAATATTAATATAAACATTACGAAAATGGCTTACGTTATAAATGATGATTGTATTGCATGTGGAACATGCATTGATGAGTGTCCTGTAGATGCTATTGCTGAGGGTGATATTTATGTAATTGATGCAGAAGCTTGTACCGATTGTGGTAGCTGTGCCGATGTATGTCCAACTGAAGCAATTCACCCAGCATAATTATTACTTCAAAAAATTAAAAGCCCTATCTTTAACTAGATGGGGCTTTCATGTATCGGCTATAATGATTTTATCTAAAATAAAATCGTGCGGTTCATGGGGTATCTCTTTTAGTAGTTGCAAATTCGACCCAACGCCAACTTTTAGTGCATTTTTTAATTTGGGCAACAGCCCGTCGTAATAGCCGCCACCACGCCCCAAGCGTGCGCCATCGCTTGCAAAAGCTACCCCCGGAACAATGGCAAAGTCTATCATATCTAAATTAGTTAGGATAGAGCCTTCTGGTTCCATAATACCAAAACTGCTTTGCTTTAAACAATCCACCCCGCTAAATTTGTGTAAGGTTAAATCCCTGCCCACTACTTTGGGCAAATAAATGTTTTTGTTCTTATAGTTTCGTAATATAAATTGATGTGTTTTAATCTCAAGGGGAAACGACCAATAGCAAAGCACATTTTTAGCTGCCTTAAATTCAGCTAATACTTCCAGTTGTAGCCAAATATTTTCCGATTGAGCATTTATTTCCGTTTCGGATAAGAGTTTTGTGGCTCGCTTAATTTGCAGGCGAATATTGTTTTTATGGTTTGAAATATCCATAATTAAGTTATTTCTTATAAAAATCAGTCCGTTAGGGGCGATATTTTGATGCTGCCAATATTTTTCGGCCATCCTGTTCTTCCATCAGTTGTTTTAGGGAAATGTCTTTGTTCTCCTTCATGTACGATTCCACAATCTTATATCCAATAAATTCGCCTGCCCGGGGTGCCGAGTTATTGCCAAAGTTAGATGTAAACGGCGCATCGCCTGTATATTTCTGAATCATCATTCTGTCCTCTTCAAAAAGATGTTTCCATTCTACTAAGGATGCCCACATATTGGCTTCGTTTTTTCTGGAATAACTCATCTGCTCAGGCGTATAATCGAATAGCAAGGTATCTTGTATGTTGGGGAACATACGATGCACAAAATAGCGCACTTTCCCCAGATAAACCATGTTGTTTATTAAATCGTCCACTTGCTTGTTGTAATCGAAGTTAGTTAATGCGATGGCTCTTAGTACATCAGGTGCCATTTTTTCTTTTACCATGCCTTTACGCAGGTACTTGGGTATTTTTAGCCATTCGTAAAACTCACAATCTTCGCCTAAATATTTTTCTATACTTACGCCCACCCATGCCGAATCCACAGCAATGGACTGGCTAAAGCCCGAAATCATTAAATAGATATCCGGCACGTTTACATCCCTAAAATAATACTTGTAATGCTTAAATCCCGACTCTAATTCGCGGCGGAAATCAGTAAAATCAGGAAACACTTCTTTCGATTTGGCATAGATATCCTTATTGGCCTGATAGGTGATAAAACCATACATACGGTCTGCGAAATCAGGCAATTGTGGTGCACCCAATTTCACGATCCGTTGCGAGTAGGCATTCATAAAATTGGGGTATTTTTTAAGTAATGGCGTAACTTGCGACTCTAATTGTAAGGTATCTATCCCATGTATCTCTTGATAGATGGGGATAATGTCAAAATTTACTTGTATATCACTCACATCGGGATGCATAGTTTTATCTTTGCACGAAAAAATAAGGATAGTTAAGGATAAACAAACAATCCACAAAAGTTTATTGAATAATCGATTCATTTTTATAGCTTAAATTTTTACATCTCAAAATTATATATTTTAACACAAAATACCTATCCCATAAGCCGGACATCAATCACCGACTTTAATATGAAAGGTATAAATACATTTGCTATTTTTGCCCTTAAACTTATACTGATGCTAAAAAAAATAGATGGTTTTATTGTAGGGCTGCTCTGCATGATTGTTTTGGCATATTGGTTTCCGGGGATGGATGACAATTGGAATTCAATAAATCTTGAAACAGTTACCACCGTGGGTATTTCCCTTATCTTCTTTTTTTATGGTTTAAAACTCAGTCCCCAAAACATGAAAAAAGGGCTGCTAAACTACAAACTCCATCTGGTGGTTCAACTCACTACTTTTCTGTTGTTCCCGCTCTTGATGATTTGTTTACGGCCTTTCGTACACTCCGAAGATACCGAATTGCTTTGGCTGGCGCTGTTTTTTATGGCCGCACTGCCCTCTACGGTTTCGTCGTCGGTGGTGATGGTGTCCATTGCCAAAGGAAATATTCCGGGCGCTATCTTTAACGCCAGTATATCCGGACTTATAGGTATTGTACTTACGCCGATATGGATGGGCATTTTTATGAGTTCAGCAGGTGTAGGCTTTGATTTTTGGGGAAGTGTTATTAGTTTGATAATGAAAATATTACTCCCTGTTCTTGTCGGTCTTTCCCTTAATAAATACCTTGGAGGTACTGCCCGTAGATTTAGCCGCTACCTCACCTTATTCGATAAAACCATCATCTTGCTCATCGTTTACAATAGCTTTGGCAAATCCTTCGAGGCAAACATTTTCGACGACATCAGTCTTTTTCATCTCAGTTTAACGGCATTAATTATCGTTTTTACTTTTGTTGTTATTTATGGCATTGTATATTTTATTGCTTTAAAGCTAAATTTTTCTAGAGAGGATAGGATTACAGCTTTATTTTGTGGTTCTAAAAAGTCCTTGGTTCATGGCTCAGTTATGGCCAATGTGCTATTTAAAAACATGGCCTCGCAAGGTATCTTCATTATTCCTATTATGGTGTATCACTCGTTGCAATTAATAGCAATTAGTTTTATAGCACAAAAATATGGGAGGCAGAAATCAGTAAACAGTTATCAGTTGGAACGAAGTGACCCTGAAGTAAAATAAATTGGAAGCATCGGGATTTTGTTTCCCTCAACATCCCGTCTCCTTAATTTTATTTAATTTTTGACAGAAAAGCAATTGTCAGTGAACTAGTTGTCAGTATTTTTCAACTTTCCACTCGGAACTCAAAACTCAGAATATCTATTTTTGAACCATACGTTTTGTTTTTGGTTTTTTATTAAGTTTGCACGTGCTTAACTAATCGTTTAAACCTTGTATTATGAAGAAAATAATTTCAATATCAGTATTGGTTTTTTTATTATCGACAGTGGCAATTGCCCAAACAAAATCAGGACGTGATTCTGATTATAGATTTGCCTTTGTCTTGAGTCCGCAAGTAAGCTGGTTAAAATCAGATCATGCTGATGTGGAGGCCAACGGAAACCTGATGGGCTATAACTTTGGTATTGTGATGGATAAGTTTTTTGCTAAAAATTATGCCTTATCCACCGGATTGACCATTAATACTACGGGTGGTAAGTTACAATATAAAGAGCCAGTCATGTTTAATAGTGGTGGCAATTCTGAACTTGTACCAAAAAACACCAGCTTGGAATACCGTTTAAAATATCTGGAAGTGCCACTAAGTATTAAACTGCAGACCAACGATTTTCAGCGTGCCAGTTATTATGGGATTTTTGGTTTGTCGGGGCAAGTGAATATTAAAACCAACGATGGTTCAGGCAAAAATATAAACGACGAAGTGCGCATGTTTAATTTTGGATACCAATTTGGTGGAGGTATGCAATATTCCATTGGCGGCGATGCTTATTTAATGCTAGGTTTAACTTATAACCAAGGACTATCCGACGTAACAAGTAACAAAACAATAGACGATAAGGCCAATTTGAATAGGTTGGTATTTAATTTTGGAGTAATTTTTTAGGAAGTCGATATTTAGTCTAGGTAGGAAACGGGTCACTTAGTCTTTCAATACTATCTAACTCTTAATGGGAAATGCTCAACCTTTGGTAGTGTTTAACTTCCTCCTTTAGGGGATTGAGGGGTTTTTAATAGTACGTTTTTCCTTAGATGCAATAATTAGAATAAAATAATGAAGATAGCACTTGCCCAATTAAACTTTCATGTTGGAAATTTTGTAGCAAACACGCATAAAATAATTACAAGCATAGAGAAAGCCCAAGCTGATGGTTGCGATATAATCGTTTTTTCGGAATTGGCCATATGCGGGTATCCACCGTTAGACCTGCTGGAGCGCGAGGAATTTGTGGAACTGTGTTTACAACAAATTAAAATCATTGCATCTAAGTGCCAAAGTATTACTGCGGTGGTTGGTTGCCCCAGCATTAATGACCAACCCAATGGTAAAAAGCTCTATAATTCAGCCTTTGTATTAAGTGAGGGAAGTGTTCAGGCAGTTCATCATAAAACTTTACTGCCCAATTATGATGTTTTCGACGAGTACCGTTACTTCGAACCCAACCGGAGTTTTAGTTTGGTTGAAGTAAAGGGTAAAAAAATAGCTCTTACTATATGCGAAGATCTATGGGACGAACAACCTGTGGTTAATTCATTTGCCAAAGATAAGTTGTACACAAACTCTCCGATGCGGGAGTTAAAGCAGCTTAACCCTGATTTTGTAGTCAATATTGCAGCCTCCCCTTTTTCGTATAATCAGGGTCACATCAGACATCAAATTATCAGTCAAAAAGCAATTAAAAACAATCTTCCATTTGTATATGTTAATCAGGTGGGTGCCAACACCGAGCTGGTGTTCGATGGGAGTTCTTTGGTGGTAAATAGTCACGGACAGATTGTAAATCAACTCAGTTCTTTTACAGAGGATCTGCAATACTGCCGTCTTGAAGATGTTGAGCAGGATAATATCATAGCAAAAGTGCAAGGTAGTAAGATGCAGCTTATACACGATGCCTTGGTGCTGGGTGTGAAGGATTATTTTAGCAAAACTGGTTTTACAAAAGCTACATTGGGTCTTTCGGGCGGTATCGATTCGGCCGTTACGCTTGTTATTGCAGCCCGCGCTTTGGGTGCCGAAAACCTAAGGGTACTGTTGTTACCATCGAAATACTCATCCGATCATTCCATTCTCGATGCCGAAGTTTTGGCTCGTAATCTAAATATCGAATACGATATAGTGCCAATTGCAAATATCGTAGAGTGTTTTGAGAATACCATGGCTCCTTTGTTTAAGGGGCTGAACCCTGATATAACGGAAGAAAACATACAAGCCCGAGTTCGTGGTAGTTTGCTAATGGCACTTTCTAATAAATTTGGCCATATTTTGCTCAATACTTCAAATAAAAGTGAGGCAGCAGTGGGGTATGGTACCCTTTATGGTGATATGAACGGTGGCTTGTCGGTATTGGGTGATGTATATAAAACGGATGTTTTTGAATTAGCCCGTTATATTAACCAGAACGAGGAAATTATCCCCATCAACACTATTGTAAAACCACCTTCTGCCGAGCTACGGCCTGACCAAAAGGATAGCGACTCCTTGCCGGATTATGAAGTGTTGGATCAAATACTGTTTAATTATATTGAAAAAAACGAATCGACCCAAAGTATAATCGCTGCAGGATTTGATGCCAATGTGGTTAAAAGAGCCATTCGAATGGTAAATTTAAACGAGTACAAGCGGTTTCAAACGGCACCTATTATCCGTGTTTCGTCAAAAGCATTTGGTATGGGTCGCAGGATTCCCTTGGTATCTAAGTTTTAGGATCCAGAGAAGTATTACTACTTTTTACTTGTTAGTATGTAGGCTTTTTTCTATTTTTGGGCACAAATTTACATGTTGTACAACATACTGATGATGCCACGAAAAATTGATATTGACGAACCCAGCATAAAAGACATTTTTCAGCTTTACGATGTTTTAACCGATGCGGAAAAAGCAAAGGTGCTAAAAAACCATAAAGTAGTACATTACAAAAAAAACGAGGTTATTTATCACGAGGGCGAGGTTCCCGATGGATTGCTGTGTTTAGGTTCGGGTAAAGTGAAAGTTTATAAGCTTGGTTTTGGTGGGCGCGACCAAATTGTTCGCATGGCTAATCCCCCTGGATTTATTGGTTACAGAGCATTTTTTGCCGAAGGGCCTCATGTGGCATCGGCTGTAGTTATCGAGTCTTGTACCATATTTTATATTCCCAAGGCTTTGGTTTTTGAGTTGCTGGAGAATAATCATAGGTTTAGTTTAAATATCATTCGCTCCTTGGCTCAGGAACTGGGTTTTTCACGCTACCGATCCGTTACCCTTACCCAAAAGCATATTCGTGGCCGATTGGCCGAGAGTTTGTTGGTTTTAAGAGATATTTATGGTTTCGAAGAAGATGGCATAACACTTAATGTTTTTCTTTCGCGCGAAGATCTGGCCAATTTTTCTAACATGACCACTTCTAATGCCATTCGCACTTTATCTACCTTTGTAAACGAGGAGGTACTATTTGTCGATGGTAGAATTATTCGTATCCTGGACACTGAAAAATTAGAGAAGATATCAAAACTGGGATAGGAGTTAGCTGATGGCTAATGGCTATTAGCTGATAGCGATTAGCAGATTAACCTCTAGCCTCTAACCTCTAACTTCTATTTTTTAATAACCCTAAACCCTAATTACGCGCTCGTAATTTTACCTGTAAATATATTCTTTATCGCCATAAAAAAATATTTAATATCGGTACGAAATCCTTTTCTAATTCTTTCTTCCATATAAATCATTTCGGCCTCAATATTACCTTTTGAATCGGGCATCAGGAGCGACACATAGGGAGGGATGCAACCCGGTTTAAATCTAACCCTTAACTGTTGTACTTCAAGGGGTAATTCTGAAAAACGAGTCTGACTTAATGGTCGTACGCCAACTAAACCCAGCTCACCTTTAAATAAATTTAAAAGCTGTGGCAGCTCATCTAACCAATATTTACGAAAAAATTTACCCCATGGCGTCAAACGGAAATCATTGGCAGGTTTTCCTACTGCGTTATATCCGTTTAAGCGGACAACGTAGTTTTGCAAATACTGTGAGTAAGGATGCATGGTTCTAACTTTAAAAACGGTTAGATTATTTCCATTCTTACCAATTCTAGTCATTGGAAATAAAATGCTATCGCTACAACCATTGAGTTTAGTGGGTGCATCAGCAATCTTCATTGCCATAAAATAAAGCAAACCTTCAATCTCCTTAAATTCAATAATTGAAAACCCAAAATAAACTAAACGTCCCAGTACTTCTGCTTTGTATAGTTTTTTGCTTTCTTTTGACTTTTTGTAATATTGATTTTTCTTTTTAGCATCTCTATCCTTCGTGTCAATAACCATTGCGCATCCAACAAAAATTGATGTCTCGGGTATGTTTGTATTTAAGGTTTGCAGATACAAATTAACGTCGTTAGATAGATTAATCGGATAAACATCTACTGTCCCTAGTATGGGCTCGGTTAATTTATAATACGAATCAGGGCGGTACGATTCAACTAAACAAACCTTTTCAGAGTGTAAGGGTACCGTTTGTGAGATGTAATCATATACCTTTGCCGACATACACTCAATCACTTTTGCTTTGCGTAGCTCTTTATTTCTTTTGTCGTCATTAGGCTCCGACAAGGTCATAAGTACGCTTGCACTAGCAATTTCTGATGCGTTTTTGATTGACATTATCTGGTTTGTGTTTATTTAGGTTGTGATACAAAAGTATAAAAGCAAGTTGTTATTCAATTATAATATACATGCAAATACAAAAGCTTTTTTTTGCCTTAAGCATTGATACGCAAATAATAACAATAGGTTTGATGCTTGTTGTAATATTTTACGAAATCTTTTAAATATAGGATAAACGTATATTTATATTCTCAACGTTCAACCCAATAAGGTGAGAAAGTAAGTGAAAGTGATAGGATTTCTTCAAGGTCTGTTTTGTTCCTTTTGTATCTGTTTAAGATCATGGGTTTTACTAAATCAGACTGAGGTGCCGTAATCAGGAGTATAAGTCATTTATCTTCGCTTAAATTCCGAAAGAACAATACCCGTGGCCATGGAAACATTTAACGATTCGGAGTGTGTTGAGCTACTTGAGAAGGAAGGAATGAGTAGTTTTTTATTTATCTTTTGTGCAATGGCTGGTGAAATGCCCTTGCCTTCATTACCCATCACTATAATGCCATATTTTGATAGCTCTTGTGCGTAAATATTATCACCATCCAAAAAGGTGCCGTAAATAGGGATTTTATTTTTGCTTTGTGCTGTCAAAAAATCTTCCAGGTTGGTGTAATGCAATTCTACCCGGGCAATGGCACCCATGGTGGCCTGCACTACTTTGGGGTTGTAGGCGTCTGCCGTGTTTTGCGAACAAACGATATGTGCTATGCCAAACCAATCTGCCAGGCGGATGATGGTACCTAGGTTGCCGGGATCTTGAATGTCGTCCAAGGCTATGGTTAAGCCATGTTGCCAATCATTGGTGTCCATATTTTTTTGTGGCATGCTGCAAAGGGCAATGATGGGCGGGGGAGTCTTTAGCTGTGTTATTTTTTTTAGTTGCTGTTCCGTTAATTTGGCACAGGCAATTTCGTTTGGTATAATATCTGAGGGCTGCCAATCATCCCGCATAAAAATTTCATTAATCTTTATTTTCGAATGGAGTAAATCAAATACCAACTTTTCTCCTTCGGCAATAAATAGGCGGTTTTGATCCCTGAATTTTTTTTTGTTCAGAGAGTTGATGAGTTTTATTTTGTTCTGGCTTATCATTTTAAAAATATAGTTGGGTGCAAATTTACTTTAATTCAATGTATTTCGATATTTTTGCTAAAATTTCTAACTCGGATAAAAGTATATCCGATTGAGGCAACAAAAAAATACTTTAACCACAAAATGTTTTAAACTCAATTGAAGCAATCCATATATTATATCTTTTTTGTTTTATCCTTGCTGTTAGTAGGGTGTAGCTCGGTTAAAAACGTGCCCGACGATGAGTACCTGTTAAAAAGGACGGTGATAAAAAATAGTCCTCGCAGTATTTCCAAGGATCGATTTAAACCGTTCATAAAGCAACGCGAGAATCTGCGTATTTTTGGTATCTTAAAATTTCATTTGGGATTATATAATCTGGCTGGTAGAGATACCACAAAAAAAATAAATAAGTGGTTGCGCCGCATGGGCGAAGCTCCAGTTTTGTACGATTCGTTGCAGTCGCAGCAATCGGCAGGTTATATTGAGGAGTTTTTAAAAAATAAAGGATATTTTCATGCCAGTGTCACCGATAATTTGGTGCCTGTTTCCAAACGAAAGGCAAAAGTTAGGTATGATATTGATGCAGGTAAAAGGTTCAGATTAAAGGATATTGATTATCGGTCGGAGGATACCGTAGTGGGTAAGTTGGTTATCGAAAATAATAAAAACAGTTTGCTTAAAGAAGGGAGACCTTTTGATATTACGGTGCATGATGAAGAACGACAACGAATTACAAATCATCTACGTAACAATGGCTATTATAACTTTTCAAAAGAGTTTATCTATTTTAGGGTAGATAGTTCTATAGGTGATTTTTTGGTTAACGACTCTGTTATTATAAAAAACCAACACAGAGAGCTCTATACGGGTAAGGATACTTCTTATGCCCATGCTACCTATCGTATTAAGGATGTGTTTTTCAGGATGGGATACGATACACACAAGGCACTAAGCCAAAAAGATGCCTATTTTGATACATTTGATACCTTGCTTATAAATAATTGTCATTTTTTATTTGCCGGCAAAATAGAGGTAAACCCTGATGTGCTGTATAACTCAAGTTACATATTACCAGGTCAGCTTTTTCATGCCGATTTGGTAGAGCGGACACAGTCATTGCTCTCCAGTTTAAAGTTGTATCGTTATGTAAATATTAGGTTTGATGAAGCACTACCTCCAGATACAGCCAGTCGCGAAAGCAAATGGTTGGATTGTCACATACAACTAATTTCCGCCAAGCATCAATCTTATGGTGTTGATATTGAGGGTACAAACTCATCGGGCAACTTGGGTGCACGGGGTGTTTTTAAATACCAACATAAAAATCTATTCAAAGGCGCCGAAGAGTTTAGCTTTAGTTTTGGTGGAGCCATGCAAAATCAAAACGATCGTCAGGGTCTTTCCTTTAGTACGCGCGAAATTGGTGGCGAGGCCGATATTATGTTTCCTAAATTTTGGATGCCTTTTAAAGTCGAACGGTTTCGACAAAGGTATAACCCCAAAACATCTTTGTCGGTAGCGTACAGTTTTCAACACCGTCCTGATTATACCCGCACCATAGCCAATGGAAAAATAAGTTATATATGGAAAGCGGATAAGCATACAACTCATGTGGTAACGCCGCTGGGGATTAACTTGGTTCGCATTCCCGTAGTGGAAACCAATTTTTGGGAATTGATAAAAGATACCTATTTGCGGTTTTCTTATGAGGATCACTTAATATCCAGTACTTCATACTCCATTGTTTACAACGAACAAGAGTTTAATAAGCGGAAAAATTTTTGGTATGCCAATTTTAATGTGGAGGAGTCGGGTAATATTCTTGATTTGGTTGCCCGTGCTTTGGGCCAAAAGGTAAGCTCATCGCCCAATGATATGGGTAAAACGGTTAATTATTACGAAGTGATGGGTATTCGATATGCACAGTTCCTTCAAAGTAATATTGACATCCGCTACCATCATTATCCGAGCCGCATAAGCAGTATGGCCTACCGATTTTATTTAGGCGTGGGTTATCCTTATGGCAACCTGGATGTGCTCCCTTTCGAAAAGAGGTACTTTTCGGGAGGTGCCAACAGTGTGCGTGCATGGCCAGTTCGTGGATTGGGGCCGGGTTCCTATAACGATCCCAACGCAACTTACTATAACCAAACGGGCGATATTAAGTTAGAGATGAATGCCGAATATCGATTTAAATTGTTTTGGATGATGGAAGGTGCCGTATTTTTAGATGCAGGTAATATTTATACCATCCGCAAGGATATAAGCCCTGATGAAAATGCTTTGTTCACATTTAAAACTTTTGCTGATAAGCTTGCACTCGGAACCGGCGTAGGCTTGCGTTTCGACCTCAAATATTTTGTTTTTCGATTCGATACTGGCTTAAAGCTGCGCGATCCAATGGATATACCTGTGGATGAGCTTTTGCCTGATGGCCCTTTGCGCAAAAAGTGGATTATTGGCAGTAGGCCATATACTTGGGATGATGTGGCTTTTAACTTTGCCATCGGTTATCCCTTCTAAGTGTATCAAAGTATAAATTGTCGCTATTAAAAACAGCATGTTACTGTGCTAATGAGTTTTATTTTGTACTTTTGTACCCATCTTATAGTGCATGTGAAATTGCGGACTTAATTTTTAATATTAATTCGCAACATTTCAGATACTTAACTGCTTGTATTCCTTTTTAAATAGTTTTTATGGTAAATAGTTCGTCTGTTATTTTTAGCAGGTAGCTTTCTAAATTTTAAATATTAAACACAATGAAACAAAGAGTATTAGATGTAGTAAAACCCGGTGTTGTAACTGGTGACGATGTAAGCAAATTATTCAAAGTTGCAAAAGACAATGGCTTTGCACTACCTGCGGTTAATGTTGTGGGTAGCGATTCTATCAATGGAGTTATGGAAGCTGCTAAACTTGTTAACTCTCCTGTTATTATTCAGTTATCAAACGGTGGTGGCGCATTTTATGCAGGTAAAGGTATTGGTTTGTCAGGACAAGAAGGTGCTATTTTAGGCTCAATTTCCGCAGCTAAGCACGTTCATGAATTGGCTGAGGCTTATGGTGTTCCTGTAATCCTGCATACCGACCATGCCGCAAAAAAATTACTTCCTTGGATTGACGGACTTTTGGATGCTGGCGAAAAGCATTTTAAAGAAACCGGAAAACCTCTTTTTAGCTCTCACATGCTCGATCTATCCGAAGAGCCTTTGGAAGAAAACCTGGCCATCTGCAAGAAGTACTTCGAAAGAATGAATAAAATTGGTATGACCATTGAAATAGAGCTTGGTATCACCGGTGGAGAAGAAGATGGTGTGGATAACTCAGGTGCAGATTCTTCACTACTTTATACTCAGCCTGAAGAGGTTAATCAAGCTTACGAAGTATTGAAATCTGTTGGGCCTAACTTTACCATTGCAGCATCGTTTGGTAATGTGCACGGTGTGTATAAGCCAGGTAATGTGGTGTTAACTCCAAAAATCCTTGATAACTCACAAAAATTTATCGAGAAAAAACATGGTTTGTCTAATAACCCTGTAAACTTCGTGTTCCACGGAGGATCTGGATCTTCATTGGAAGAAATCCGTGAGGCTATCGGTTATGGAGTTATCAAAATGAACATTGATACTGATACACAATGGGCTACTTGGGACGGCGTTCGTAAGTTCGAGGCCGAAAACCGCGATTACTTACAAGCTCAAATCGGTAACCCCGATGGTGACGACAAACCAAATAAAAAATACTACGATCCACGTAACTGGTTACGCAAAGGACAGGTTTCTCTTGTTGAGAGATTAAAAGTCGCCTTCAACGACCTTAACTGTATCGACGTGTTATAGTAAAAAGTTGTAATGATTAAATAAAAGCCCACATCATTTTTGGTGTGGGCTTTGTTTTTATGCCCTTTTTTAGTTTTTTTACGTCCTTAAATTGATAGGATGGATCAAAGAGATGGCTTTAGTAATAAGTTTGGGGTAATAGCTGCGGCGGCTGGTTCCGCCATTGGCTTAGGTAATATTTGGCGCTTCCCCTATGTTTTAGGACAGAATGGAGGGGGGGCTTTCTTGTTGATCTATTTATTTTTTATTGTGGCCATTGGTGTACCTGTGCTACTTTCGGAGCTTTTGATAGGTCGAAAAGCGCAACAGGGCGTGTTTGGTGCATTTAGGGTGTTGGCTCCCGGATTTAAGTTTTTTAAGATAGTGGGTGTCATGGGTGTAGGTGCTGCTTTTCTTATCCTTTCCTTTTATGCTGTAGTGGCCGGTTGGACTATTGAGTACACTGTTCTGGCAACTGCAAATCAATTAGGTGATAAATCACCTGCCGAACTGGCCACTCTTTTTAGCGATTTTTCGTCTTCCTTTTGGCGCCCTCTTTTCTATATGGTTGTATTTATGGCTCTAACCGCTGCCATTGTTATGGGAGGAGTAAAAAATGGTATAGAAAAATATAGCAAAATTTTAATGCCTTTACTATTACTTATCATCATAGTGCTGTGTATTAACTCTGTTACTTTAGATGGAGCCATGCAAGGACTTTCTTTTTTGTTTAAACCCGATTTTAGCAAAATAAATAGCGATGTAATTTTAGAGGCGCTGGGTCAGGCTTTCTTCTCACTTAGTTTGGGTATGGGAATCATAGCCACCTATGGATCGTATGTACAAAAAAAAGAGAATCTTCTGCAAACTGCTGTTAGTGTTTCATTTGCCGATACCTTGATAGCCGTTTTGGCTGGGGTGGCTATTTTTCCAGCAGTGTTTGCATTTGGCATTAAACCCGATGCCGGTCCGGGATTGGTGTTTGTTACTTTGCCCAATATATTTAACCAGATGATGGGTGGCTATTTTTTTGCAGTAGGCTTTTTTATTTTGCTTTTTATTGCCGCCCTAACATCGTCAGTCTCCCTGCTCGAAGTGGTGGTTGCCTATATAACCGAGGAACTAAAGCTGAAAAGAAAAAAAGCCACTATTATAGGCGCATTCCTGATTACCGTATTCGGGATATTTTGTGTGGCTTATCCCGTGTTGTTCACTAGTTTTGAATGGACTACTTCAAATATTCTTCTGCCATTGAGTGGTATTTTAATAACTATTTTTGTGGGATGGTTCCTGGGAAAAAAGCAAACTCGTGCCGAATTGGAATCACACGGCAGTAAAATAAGGATGATTGGATTACTTATGCTCATATTAAAAATATTTGCCCCTATAGCTATTGCGCTGGTATTTTTAAATAACCTCAATCTTATTTAATACTAGCAAGCAAGTATAATGAATAACAGAGATGTTTTTAGCAGCAAGTTTGGTGTTATTGCTGCGGCAGCTGGTTCGGCCGTAGGACTCGGTAATATATGGCGTTTTCCCTATGTACTTGGAGAGAATGGAGGAGGAGCATTCTTTTTAATTTACCTCCTATTTATTTTTGCCATAGGTGTGCCAGTAATGCTTTCGGAATTAATTATTGGCCGACGTGCGCAAAAAAGTATTTTCGGTGCCTTTAAGGTGCTGGCGCCCAAATATGGTTTTTTCCAAAGTGTTGGAATTATCGGTGTGCTTACGGCTTTTCTAATATTGTCTTTTTATTCGGTGGTGGCCGGCTGGACGGTTGAATACACCATATTAGCCCTTGGTAATAATCTGGCCGATAAATCACCGGATCAGTTGGCCGATCTCTTTGCCGATTTCTCGAACTCAATATGGCGACCTATTTTTTACCTGATTGTATTTATGGGTTTAACCGCTGCTGTTGTTATTGGTGGAATCAAGAATGGAATTGAAAAATACGCCAAGATATTAATGCCCCTTTTGTTGGTCATTATTATTATATTGTGTCTAAAGTCACTTTCGCTTAGCGGCTCACGCGAAGGAGTGTTGTTCCTGTTTCGACCCGATTTTTCAAAAATTACAGGAAATGTTGTTCTGGTAGCCCTCGGTCAGGCATTCTTTTCCCTGAGTATTGGGATGGGTACAATTGCCACCTATGGCAGCTACATTAAAAAAAAGGAGAATCTTTTGCAAACTGCTGTGTCTGTTTCTTTTATCGACACACTCATTGCCGTGTTGGCCGGTGTGGCCATATTTCCTGCCGTATTTGCCTTTGGTATTCAGCCCGATGCTGGTCCTGGACTCGTGTTTGTTACTTTGCCTAATATTTTTAATCAAATGGCAGGTGGTTATTTTTTTTCGGTTGCATTTTTTACCTTATTGGTCATTGCAGCGCTCACATCTTCAGTTTCTTTGCTCGAAGTGGTAGTGGCTTACTTTACCGATGAACTTGGGTTAAAAAGAAAACAAGCAACCTTCTTGGGTGCATTTCTGATGATAGTACTTGGAATATTTTGTGTCATCTATCCCAAAGTATTTAATGGTTTTGAGTGGACTTCTTCCAACCTTCTTTTGCCATTGGGCGGAATATTGATATCGTTGTTCGTGGGTTGGTTTTTAGGACGCAATAAAGTCAAGGACGAATTGGAAGCCCATGGAGGTAAAGCTATTTATCTTCAGGTTTTTTTGTTTATCATCAAAATCGTAGCACCCATCGCCATTGCCATTGTGTTCCTTAATAACCTTGGATTGATAGGATAAAGCGCTGACGGCGATAACAGATAAATGGCTTTCTACATGTGGCCGTTGTTTTGTTCTTCCACTCCATTAAATTCATTAGTCGATTTTATTTTCCATAAAATTAGTGTTATATTAACTACGTCTAATTTAAATCGTAATCATATAGCACTTATCCTTATGTGGAAAAGCTTCTTTTTATACACACGTGGCGAACAACGTGGAATAATAGTGCTGTTGATATTGATTATGATTGTATTGGTGGTTCGCTTTTCTATGCCATATTGGGCATCCCGAAATTTAAATTCGCAAGAAGTTGACGAGGATTTTGTGAAACAAGTACACGAACTAAATGCCCAATTAGTAGAGCAAAACGAAATAGAAAGCATTGATTCATTCTTTTACTTTAATCCAAATAAGGTTACCAACGACCAACTTAAAGCACTAGGTTTTTCTAACTACCAGCGAAAATCGTTTTTGGGCTACCGGAGTAAAGTGAAAAACTTTAGCTCCGATACCGATTTATTAAAGGTGTATGGAATCGACTCAGCTTTCTTTGCAAAGCTACAAGGATATATCGTGCTGGATAAAAGTATCAAATCGCTGGCAACTAATGACGAATCTATCCCCAAAAAATCCACCGAGGAAATCCAATGGGTGAATTTTAACAAGCAAAATGCTGATTTTTGGGACGAGAATATTGCTTCCGATTCCATTCGCTTAAAAATTCGCCAAATGGTAGTGCAAAATTATATCACCAAATCATTACCATTACAAAAGATACAAGATTATACCGACGAAGAATTGTTAAGCTGGATCGTCAAAAATAGCAAACCAAGATTTAAAGATAATACAAAGGATGCCAATTTACCTTTTAAATCTATTGAGCTCAACACTGCCGACACTGCACAACTTTGTCACTTGAAAGGAATTGGAAGCAAGTTATCCTTGCGTATTGTAAATTTTCGAAATTCGCTGGGAGGGTTTTACCATGTTTTGCAATTATCAGAAGTTTACGGTATTTCGGATGAGCTGTTTGATAACTTACGAAATCAGGTAACGGTTGACAAAATACATATGCAAAAATTAAGACCACAAAGTCTATCAATAGAAGAAATAAGCAAGCATCCTTACATTAATTATTACCAAGCCAAAGAGCTAAAAAATTTATACCGAAAAAATAAAACACCTTCTGCTGCGGATATCATACAACTTAAATCCATTAGTGAGAATGATTGGGAAAAGTTAAAGTACTATTTGATTATGAGTGAGTAGGTGAAACCTGTTGAAAAAATATTTTATAAATATTTGTTGCTATGGATAATCTTTAGTTTCTTTGTACCCGCAAATAATTGAGATAAAAGCAGTTTTTCCTGTTGTAATAACTTGATTATATGGTATTTAGTGTATAAAACTGTAGGCAAATAAAAATAAACCAAAAGATTATGATTGTTATTCCAATTAAAGAAGGCGAGAACATCGAAAGAGCATTGAAGAAATTCAAAAGAAAATTCGAAAAAACCGGTGCAATGCGCGAGTTACGCTCACGTCAGGCATTTGTAAAACCTTCTATTGTTAATAGAGAAGAAAAGAAAAAAGCGATTT
This sequence comes from Saccharicrinis sp., assembly GCA_024635585.1. Taxonomy (GTDB): domain Bacteria; phylum Bacteroidota; class Bacteroidia; order Bacteroidales; family Marinilabiliaceae; genus Saccharicrinis. The sequence goes on from JAGXIP010000172.1 coordinate 49,813, forward strand.
ACGTTCAAAAATTGCAGATGAACGAGGAATAGTAAAATTATCAGGGTATTTTCGTTTTTATTTTAGTATATTCGTTTATACAGAAATGCAAGATGCAATCCTAGATGATTTCAATAAAATCGTTTTTAAAATATTTAGAGTTCGAGAAACGCAGTTCAGGCCATACGCTTATAGCTTATCGCTGCGATCTCGAACAGTTTTTTTCCTTTTGTTACAATAAGGAAATTGACGAGATAAGTGCAGTCACAACTAGGATTGTACGCAGTTGGGTAGTGCAGTTAGTCAATGACGGAATGGCTCCCAAGAGTGTGAGTAGAAAGATTACTACCCTGAAATCCTTTTTCAAATTTTTGATGAGGGAAGGGTATATAGAGCGTAGCCCCGCAGAAGGAGTAACCACTCCAAAAATTCCAAAAAAACTTCCTGTTTTTGTGCGCGATTCCGAAATGAACCATTTGCTGGATGACATCCCCTTTGCAGATGATTATGAAGGCGTCCGCGATAAATTGATTCTCGAACTGTTTTACGGCTCCGGCATGAGATTGTCTGAACTGGTGGGTTTAACGGATCGCGATTTCGATTTGAAACAAGGTATAGTGCGGGTATTAGGAAAATATAATAAGGATAGGCTTATTCCCATGTACAAACAATTAATCCATATGATTGAGCAATATATAAAAGTGCGAAATATGGAGTTTGGAATGAACAAAGCCAATTCGTTTTTTCTTACAGGAAAAGGAGAAATGGTATATCATAAATTGGTGTATCGCACGGTAAATAAATATTTGGCATTGGTTACTACGCTGCACAAAAAAAGCCCGCACGTACTTCGCCACAGTTTTGCCACTTCTTTGTTGAATGCAGGAGCCGATATTAATGCCATAAAAGAACTGTTAGGACACGCAAATTTAAATGCAACTCAAGTATATACGCATAGCAGTTTTGAGAGGATTACCGATATATATAACCAGGCCCATCCGCGGTCGTAATAATGGAGGATTTAATATGAACGTAAAAATTCAATCAGTAAAATTTGATGCTACGGATAAGTTAGCAGAATTTATTGAGCAAAAGGTGAACAAGTTGGATGTTTTTTTCGAAGGTATAATCGATGCCGAAGTTATTTTGAAACTCGAAAAATCAGAAACAACGGAAAATAAGGTGGCGGAAATTAGCTTGGGGGTACCCGGAGCCGACCTGTTTGCGAAAAAGAAAACCAAGTCTTTTGAGGAGTCGGTGGACTTATGTTGCGAAGCCCTTCGCAAACAACTGATCAAAAAGAAGGAAAAAGTGAAGTAAAAGGTTTTAAAACGGCTTGTCTTATTCCTGCAACATCAAAGTAACAATTTGTAAATTAATGAGATGAGTAGGGAGTCGAAAAAAATGATGCAATATTTTAAAAAAAAGGCTTATATATTGTGCCATTTTAAAAATACTTTATACATTTGCACACCGTTTTAAGAACGTAAATATGAATGCCTGAAATGCTATAAGATAGGCTGGTTGTTTAAAAGTAATCAGCCTATTTGAATGACATAAAGTGACCTTTTAATGAAAAGGTCTTTGGGGAAGATACCAAAGCGGCCAACTGGGGCAGACTGTAACTCTGCTGTCTTATGACTTCGTAGGTTCGAATCCTGCTCTTCCCAC
>JAGXIP010000173.1 GCA_024635585.1 Saccharicrinis sp.
ACTTCCTTTTGCCTCCTTAACCTGCATCTCCCAGTCGTGAAGGCTTGATGTTCCAACAATTGTCATGGAACTTTTACTCCAGTTGAGTTTATATTCTACTTGGGCAATACAACCCAATACCGGCAATGTAAATACCAGTAAAGTAAGCCAAAAGGTAATTTTTGTTTTCTTTTTCATCGTATTAATTTTTTATTGCCACCTTTGCTACGGTAAAGGTAGGATAAAAACAATATAAAATTAAAGAAAATAGCTATTTATTTACAATTAATGACAAATGCAATTTGGAATTATCTTATCAACTCAGTATCAAATACGGGATGCATCTTCTATTTTATGTAGGTGAATTGGGGCGTAGATATATATGTTTGGCCACCCTTAGTCCAAACAATCCGTCTTGAAATTCATAGCTAATACGACTATTTTCCTTTACGTTATCTTCAATTACAAATATACGTATGCCTTTAAACTCTTGATAAGCATTATCTTCAAGTTCAATTGTTGAGAATAAGGTGGAATTATAAGACCTGTAGGTATACCAATAGGTTTCGCTTATGGGGTTTGCTGAGAATACGTAATTAAGTAAAAAAAACAGACTCACGAGGCCAGGCGTAATATTAAATCGGAGCATATATTTATGGTAATTTCGCTTAACCAACGGAGCTAGCATAAAACCCAATATCAATGAACTTCCATATATACCTAATATCCAATTTAATGATAATAAAGTATTTAGTGCTACCTGAAAAAAGACAAGAAGATTAACTACAAACAGCAACATGATATTTAAGATACGTGATCGTAAGGAGGATTCTCTTTTTACAAAGAGGCTTTTTAATTTAAGATTACCCAAGCCCCTGACGATAAAACGAAACCACAACGGTGAAGTAGGGATTATAATAATTGCCCAAATAAATAATGTTATAGGTCCATTTTCGCGATAACTAAGAATAGGGAGTACAAAAATAATTGCAAGTACTAATAATGTAATAAAAAAATCTACCACCACATTTATAGCCTCCGTTGTTCTGTATACATCCGACTGCAGATAAGCTTCATATTTCATACGGGCATATTCCTGAGCCCTCTCCCTTGCTTTTTGTCTTTCTTCCTGTTCCCATTTCTGTTGATATGCTGCCTGTTTTTGAGCCTTCTCTCTATTCCTTTTTATGGTGTTGGTATGGTGCCCTGTGGTATTTAAAAGATATTCGTAGGCCTCATTCACCAAAATAAACTGCTCGTGCGCGTCGACCGCATCATTGATGTCCGGGTGGCAGAGCTTCGCCTTTGTTCGATAGGCCTTTTTAATCTGCTCAAGAGTTGCGTTGGGCGTTACCCCGAGTATATGATAATAATTTGTCATCAAAAAACTCACATTTAAGAGGCAAGTGACTTGCTTTGTTCGACTACGAATCTACATAAATGTTTTTAATGCCTGAGTTTGTAATAATTTAAAATTCAATATTCTGGTGCAAATAAAATTAAAACTTATCTTTGTAGCCAAATGCAAGACAGTTCATTTACACCATCCTGTCTATAAACAAAACTCGGGTATGTTAAGAATCTTTTCATTCTATGTCCTTTCCCGGACGCATATCTCCTGTTTTAATTAAAAGAGTATCAAGATATGAGTATCAAGTATCTAGATATAAGTAGTACGACATAATGTCTCTACTAACAAATAACATCTTGATACTTTGTACTTGATTCTTTGTACTAATTTTAAAACAAATGAACAAAGCAGTAATATTATTATCGGGCGGATTGGATTCTGCGGTAGCCTTATATCTGGCAAAAAGTCAAGGGTTTGATGAAATTCATGCGCTTTCGTTTGATTATGGTCAGCGTCACCAAACCGAACTGAACCATGCCAAAGCGATAGCCAAAACAGCGGGCGTAACAGCCCATAAAATTGTGACACTCAACCTGGGCGATTTTGGCGGTTCGTCGCTCACAGATAAAAATATGGAGGTGGAAGATGGCGATGTAAGCCGTACTGATATCCTGGTTACCTATGTGCCTGCGCGCAACATGGTGTTTTTGTCCATTGCCGCATCCTATGCCGAAAGCATTGAAGCACGGCATATTTTTATTGGTGTTAGTCAGGTGGACTACTCGGGGTACGTAGATTGTCGCCAGGAGTTTATCGATGCCATGGAAGTGGCCATTAACAAAGGAACCGTAATGGGTGCGGAGAGCGGAAAACCCATAAAAATACATGCCCCGTTTGTAAACAAAACCAAAGCTCAGGAAATTAAACTTGGCATGGAGCTAGGTGTTGATTTCGGACTTACCTGGTCGTGCTACCGGGGTGGCGAAAAACCTTGCGGCACCTGCGACAGTTGCTTGTTGCGTGCCAAAGCTTTTGCCGAAGCAGGTTTTGAAGATGCCGGGTTAAAGTAAGATATTAGTACAGTTGAGAGAATTTTGTCGAAAAATACAATGGAAAAATTAATGTTAGTTGGCGAGGGTGTTTTCCCCGTAGTTAAAGATGCGGAAGGCAATGCCATAGCTGAAATTCCGGCAACGGGATGGAATATTTCAGGGACGGTCCAAGGAGAAGGTAAATTGGCCGGAACACCCTCTTTATTCATTCGTTTGGCCAGTTGCAACCTGCGCTGCATATGGCAAATGGACGACGGCAGCTTTTGCCGTTGCGACACTTCCTATGCCTCCTTTCATCCAAATGACAAAAAAGCATGGAATGTGGATGAGATCGTTAATGTGATAAAACAGAACATAGGTGCCATGCAGCATGTGGTTATAACCGGAGGCGAGCCACTTTTGCAGAAAAATGGAGTAGCAGCACTGTGTAAAAGCATCAAGGAAAATTTGGGTTTGCACATCACCATCGAAACCAATGGAACTATTTTTTGTGAGGAGCTAACCAAATATGTCGATTTATTTAGTATTTCACCAAAATTGAGCAACTCGGTTCCATCTGCCGAAAGACTTAAATTTTATAACGAAGCGGAAACACCATCTTCCAGATACCATCACGAAGTGCGCAAAAACATGCCCGTTTTGCAAAGCTATATCGATAAATCTAACGATCTGCAACTTAAATTCGTAGTTGCAAAACAAAGTGATGCGGATGAGATTATTAATGACTACCTTAAAGTGTTGAAGGGTTACAAAAAGTGCGATACCATGCTGATGCCATTGGGTGCCACGCACGAGCAAATAACCAAATCCAACCCCATCGTATTACAGATGTGCATACAAAACGGTTGGAAATATACCCCTCGAATACATATCGATATCTTCGGTTCAAAACAGGGGGTATAGGTTTACAGGGAACAGTTATCAGTTATCAGTTATCAGTGAACATTTATTAGTAAGTATTTATCAGTGAGCAGTTTGAAATGAGACGAAATTGAAATTAATTAAATTACGAGCTTGTTAATAAATCAATAAAAACCTACCCTATGAATTACAGTAAAAACTTACAAGGACAGTTTAAAAAATCGAAATGGAGAATATTTTTTGGTACTGCCATGGTTCTTATGGCAATGGTTTATTTAATCAGTTTATATTTTAACACCCAATTTACTCACTGGAACTATTTGATTGCTGCACTTTTTTTGGTGAATGGTATTTATAGCATAGCTGCAGGGAGAGGGTATATGCTAGGAAAAAGCTCTCATGTAAAAATAGACGAACAAACCATCATCATAAAAACGATAGGGAAAGAGAAAAAAGCGTTTTGGAAAGATATAGAATCTATTGATTTCAAAGACGGCAAACTTTCAATCTTCCCTGAAGACAAAAAATTTCAAATCGTCTCCTTGAAATATTTAAACGAGGATTGTGCATTAGAGATAAGAAATGAAATCATAAAAGCAGCAAACCAAAAAGGTATCAAGGTGATAAATGAATAAGCCGGATTTCGGAGTGCGTCTTTGTACAAGTTGTAAATGTCGCGCCCCAATTTTGTTAATCTGTAGATAATCTTTTCTAAATATATCCAGTTCATGAACCACATAGAATCAAAAGTACTGGGCAAACAGATAAGCCATCCTCGGGAGTATGCGCCCGAAATATTGGTGGCCGTGCCCCGCAAAATAAACCGGGAGCAATATAAAATCGAAGAGCAGGCCTTGCCTTTTGTGGGTGTTGATGCCTGGCATGCTTATGAGCTTGGCTTCCTCACCCAAAAGGGATTACCAGTATCCGGTGTGCTGAAAATAGTGTACGCGTGCAATAGTGAGTTTTTGGTGGAGAGTAAGTCGCTGAAACTGTACCTCAACTCATTTAACATGGGCAGATTCGGCGCTAACAGGGATGAAGGAATTGCAGAGGTATTAGAAACCATTAAAGCCGATTTAACCAAGCTATTAAAAACCGACATAGCAATTGCTTTTCACACGCAATATGAGCAAGACACGTATGATTTTGACGATTACGTTCTTTTGGAAAATGAACCGGAGGCCGACAGCACCGCTTTTGACGAATTTAAGGAGAATGAAAACCTGTTGACTTCCACCCATACGAATGAAATATACGAACTAAAAGTATCTACGAACCTGTTGCGCAGCAATTGCAAAATAACCCATCAGCCCGATTGGGGCAGTGCTTTTATTCATATTAAAAGTAAGCATGAAATAAATAAAATGGCTCTGCTAAAATACTTGGTATCCATACGCGACGAGAACCATTTTCATGAGGAAATTTGTGAGATGCTTTACAAGCGGTTGTTGGATAAATTTGAGCCCGAAGTACTCATGGTAGCCTGCCTGTACACCCGTCGCGGAGGTATTGATATTTGCCCGGTAAGAGCCAACAAAAGGGAACATCTGCCACCAAACATTATTAATACGAAATTGTTAACCAAGCAAGCTTTTAGACAATAAAAACAGACAAAAGACTTAGAGATAAGAGACTTGAAGATAAGGGACAAAATAAACCTGTCCCTCAGAATTGAGGGAAGAGACACTTAGACCTTGAGACAGTTTGTCAAAACATAAGTTACATGCGGATTAAAGTTAATTTTTTCATCTTTATTCTTTTGCTCAAATCTATATCTTTTGTCTTTTGTCTCATAATCTTATATCTAACAGTCTCTTATCTAAAATTCTAAAAAATGAAAATAGCAATTATAGGAACTGGGGGCGTAGGCGGTTATTTTGGCGCCCGGTTGGCCCAAGCTAGAAACAAGGTAAGCTTTGTGGCCCGCGGAGAACACGGAAGAGCAATCAACAAAAACGGTTTGCGCTTATTAAGCCCCAAAGGTAATTTTGTACTGAAAGATGTGCACGTGGTTAGCTCAATATCGGAACTCAAAGATATTGAGCTGGTTTTACTGGGCGTAAAGGCATGGCAGGTGAAGGACGTGGCAGCACAATTAAAGGAGGTTATTTCAGAAAATACGATGGTGATACCCCTACAAAATGGGGTAATGGCTGCGGATGAATTATTGGATGCTTTGCCAAAGCAAAATGTACTGGGCGGCCTGTGTAATATATTTAGTAAGATAAAAGAACCTGGCATAATTGAGCACATGAGTTCGGAACCTCACATTATATTCGGTGAGTTGGACAACTCATTGTCAGAAAGAGCCAAAAAGGCAAGCTCCATATTTAATGAGGCCGGTATCGAGAATAAACTATCAGATTATATTCAGGGCGAAATATGGAAAAAGTTTATGTTGATATGCTTGGGTGGGCTCGGTGCGCTTACCCGCGCTAATTATGGTGTATTATGTCAATCGCCCGAATTAACCGAGATGATGAAAAAGATGCTGCATGAGATGTATGCCGTAGCTCGGGCCGAAGGCATCAATCTGCCGGAAAATACCAAAGAAAAAACACTGGACAAAACCATGCGCTTTGCCCCCACCGCCAACTCTTCTATGGCACGCGACATATGGGCATGCCGTCCTTCGGAGCTGGAGTACCAAAACGGCAGCGTGGTAAAACTAGCTCACAAGCATAGCATAGAAGTACCCGTGAACCACTTTATTTATTATACATTGCTACCACAGGAACAGGAGGCCCGTAAGTAGATGCTTGTTGTTGGTATTGACGGCTGCAGGGGCGGTTGGCTTTTTTCGGTGTTGTCCACAGATGACCATTTACAAATGCTGTTATTTCCTTTTTTAAGCGATGCGATTCCACACTTGTTAAACGCCGATGCGATTTCCATTGACATGCCCATGGGTCTCATATCCGATGCCGTTGAGAAAAGGATTTGCGATGCATTGATCAGAAAGCAGTTGGGACACCCTTTTAGTTCCTCTGTTTTTAATGTACCCTGCAAGCAAGCTGTTTACGCCAATAATTACCAAGAGGCCAACCGTTTGAATCAAAAGATATGCGGCAAAGGACTATCGGTACAATCATGGAACATTGTGCCCAAGATAAGAGAGCTAGACCTCTTATTGGCAGAATATCCTTCTCTTAAAATAAAGATGCACGAGAGCCACCCCGAGCTTTGCTTTAAACAGTTGAGAGGTGAACCGCTCGTACATAAAAAGAAAACCGCCCAGGGCAAGGAAGAGCGGATAGCCTTGCTGAAAGGCCTATTCCCCGATATTAAAAGTGAGTTCTTAACCTTCCGAAAGCTTTACCTTAAAAAGGACGTGGCCGACGACGACATGCACGACAGTATGGTGCTGGCACATAACGCCCAACAAATAGCCGCCGGAAACTATAAACAATTCCCGAAAGACGATATTATGGACAAAAATGAAGTCAAAATGGCGGTACGCGTGTTTAATATTTAACGAATTTCACACCATTATACCATTTAATAAAAATGTTAGCGTACCTTTGCAGCCACTTTCAGAATAAGCTCCTTGTTGATTCAGAGAGTGTTTATTCTAAACAAAACATATGACATTTAAAGAATTAGGATTAATTGCTCCTTTATTAAAAGCAGTTGAAAAACAGAATTATACAGAGCCCACCGCCATACAGGAAAAAGCCATCCCACCCATTTTAGAAGGACGTGACATATTGGCTTCGGCTCAGACCGGAACTGGAAAAACAGCAGGATTCACCTTGCCTCTTTTACAAATATTATCGCAGAGCGAACCTTTGAGACGACGCCCCGTGCGCGCTTTGGTTTTAACGCCCACACGCGAATTGGCAGCTCAAGTGCATGAAAGCATAAGAACATATAGCGAGTTTTTGAACTTGCGTTCCTCCGTTATATTCGGTGGTGTAAACGCCAAACCACAGATATCCGCACTGCAAAACGGAGTAGATATTTTGGTGGCTACACCCGGAAGATTGCTTGACCTGCATTCGCAACGTATCTTTTCGTTGGCAAAAGTAGAGTTTTTTG
>JAGXIP010000174.1 GCA_024635585.1 Saccharicrinis sp.
AACGTATGAAGAAATCAAAATGAATTTGATGGAAGAGAATAACTTAAATAAAGATTTATCTATTCTGGATGAAGGAAAAGAATCATATAATATAATCAAGCAATTTTTTGTTAAATTAAAATAATGAAAATGATAAAAGGAGCCATTATCGGTCTCGGGAAAATGGGACTTTCACACGCAGCGATTGTTGGAGCACATCCGGATGTAGATTTGGTAGCTGTTTGCGATACTTCATCGCTCGTTCTAAGTGCGTTTAATAAGTTCAGCACTGTAAAAACTTATACTGATTATAAAGAAATGGTAGGGAATGAGGTATTAGACTTTATACTAATTGCTACTCCTACAAAATTTCATTACAACATGGTAAAATATGCACTTGAAAAGGGATTACATGTATTTTGCGAAAAGCCCTTCACATTAACCACTTTGGAAGGTAAAGAACTGGTAGAATTAGCTAACAGAAAAGGACTGGTTAACCAGATTGGATACCATAATCATTTCATTGGTACATTTAGGGAATTGAAACGACTTCTACAAGCTGAAGTTCTGGGAGAGTTAGTTCACTTTACAGGTGAGGCGTATGGTCCGGTGGTTGTAAAAGAAAAAGTTGGTACATGGCGTTCAAAACCAGAAGAAGGAGGTGGTTGTTTGTTCGATTATGCATCTCATGTAATAAATCTAATACAGGAAATAATAGGCCGACCGGTAAAAGCGAGTGGCTCACAGCTCAAAAGCATTTATTCAAAGGGTGTTGAAGATGCAGTTTATGGTACATTGATTCTGGAAAATGGCCTAAGCGGATTACTTTCGGTTAATTGGAGTGATGAAACTTATCGTAAAATGTCAACCTCAATTACTATTCAAGGTAAGAAAGGAAAAATTATCTGTGATGCCACGGAAATCAAAATTTATCTGAAAGAAGCATCTAAAATGGAAGGGCTTGATAAGGGCTGGACCATTAAATACATTACAGATTTTGCAATTCCTGTAAATTTCTATTTGAGGGGTGAAGAATATAGTGCCCAAATTGACAATTTCATTGATTGCATTAAAAATAAAAAACAAACAGTATATAACACTTTCGAACAAGGTCTGTACACCGACAAAGTAATCGAGATGATAATTGCAGATTATAAAAAACAATAAAATATGGATAAGGTATTATTTGGCGACAACCAGTTTTTCGCGGTGAACCATGCTTCAGATGAAAAGGCAAGGGCGCAGTCCATTCGTTTCAAGGAAGATGCAGCCATAATAAAAGTAATCGATCAGGCAATGGATCTGGGCATTAATACATTTATGTGCACAACGCATGATCGAATTGGAAACATTTGCAACCACATGAGATCCAATCCTTCCAGATATAAGGATTTCAATATTTATCCCTGTATGCCATACGCGCATAAATATGCCAATGCCGTAACCGAATTGGGAATAATGGGAACTATCAAACAATATGTCCCCGGAAACTTATTCAGTACTTTTGCAAAGGGTGGTTTTGCCTTTTTAAGTAAAGACTTAATTGGGTTAATGGAATTATTAATTGATGCAGAAATGAAAATGTTCAAAGGAATTAATACACCTGTAATTTTTATTCAAAATGTATTGGTGGACATGATTCTTGGATTAAAAATGGTTGAGGTATTTAAGGAATATGATGCTTACATCAGGAAAAAATTCAATGCTGAACCGGGCTACATTACAATGAATATGCCTGGCTTGCTGCATGCCTTAAACTCTATAGGAATTGAAAACCCGATTATCTGTAGCTCAATAAATAAAATAGGTTTCAGAATGAGTGGTGGCATTGAAATTTATGAAAAGTATTTGTTGGAAAAACAGTTTCGTCCCATAGCAATGCAAGTGTTGGCTGCCGGCGCCTTGAGACCAAAAGAAGCAATCGAATATCTAAGTAATTTCCCCGGAATAGAATCTGTATTATTCGGAGCTTCATCGAAAGGACACATTGACGAAACAAAAAATTTGATTGAACAAAATTTGTAAAATTCCCGAAAACAACAATTTGGAAATAGAACACACGCCCAAAGGATCTGGCTTTGGAATAAAACCCTAAAATAGAATAAGTGCAATGCCATACTGCATGAGATATTTCTCTAATTTTCCATATGAAATTGATGAAAATGGAGAAGCGCATATTTAGTATCCCATTTGATAATATTAATGCTTTGACACATTGTCAGACAAATGTATCATTGCATGATATATTTGATGTAAGTAGTGGGAATAATCAAGTTATAATAACTTTAAAATATCGATAAATAAGTAGCAAAGATAATGAAATACCTGGGGGCGCGTCCCCGGTATTTCCATTTACTGCCTCTTTATAATTCTTGCTTCAATTTTTTATCAACTTACTCACTTGATAATTATTTCTTGCTATAATTTTAACTAAATACATTCCTGATGGCTGTGACTGGATATTCAATATTTCCTGATTCGATTGCGCTTCACGAATCATCAGTTGTTTGCCTGTCATATCAGTAAGTTCAATTTTAGTTCCTCTTTCAGGTAATGTGGTAAATTGAATGGTAACTTTGTTGCTTGCAGGATTAGGATACATATCAAATTTCAGCCTGGTTGAATCATTCATTTCATTCTTTTTTTTTTCTATTAATTCAACAAATACACTTCCCTGTTCCTGATATATTAATTTGCCATCAACAATATTTATGAGATAATTAGCTTCTTCTTTATTGAAAATATCCCAGATGCGCAATTGGATTGAATCTCCTTCAATAAATCCGTTTTTTGCACCTTCATCTGCAACTGAAGTGCGGATACTAACGACGTTGTTACTCAAATTTGTTTCGCTCAATTTTACAGCACCAACACAAATATCACCATCGAACGCGGCTATTTCATCACCAATCTGTAGATTTGTTTCGTTTAATCCTGTGATATTAATGTTCATGTGGCCGAAACCATTCCCTTCGTAATCAACTTTAAAATATACCGTTTCCAACTCATTTCCAAAAAAAAGTCCCGACTTTTCGTATTCTCCCCAAATAGGTAATACACCACTTTTATTAACCTGAATAAGATAACCTTCCCCCGTGGTAAAATTGCCGATTCCATTTATCCAGCCATATGAAATCCCCCAATTTTCAATTGAATTCCCTTTTTCATCCTGCACTTTTTCAAGAATTTTTGCATCAATTAAGGGTTGGATTACTTTCATTGCATCAACGCTTCCATTGTAAGGAAATGATATTATATTCCATACTTTATTAAGTTCTATATTAAGTGGCAACATTATAGAGTATCCTTCAATATTTATTACACTAGAAGAATTAACTTTTATTTTATAACCTTCTGTTTGTTGCAATGCCCCAATATTGTTATTCCATTCAGTGCCATCTTTCTGGTAAGTTTTCCCATTTTCATCCTGAACTTCAATTAATTGATTATGTGTTTGCAGGTTTTCAATCAGATGCCCCATGTTCAGATTTGGTGGAATTAAATAAGATGAAAAAATATTCCATCCGTTTCCCAATTCTATGGATTGATTAAGTGTTGGCAGTGATTGTTCTATTGTTAAAATAGTGGTCACAATACTGTCGCATCCGGTTAGAGAAGTAAGTGTCCGTTCGTATTGTCCGCTTTTAGACCAACCCTGGTAGTTCTCTCCTTCAAAAATTGCAATATCTTCAGTAACATGATATACAGGATTTACAACCAGGTTCGTAGTAACAATACTGTCTACACCAGAAACTGCTGTTAAGATTCGTTGATACTGGCCGGTCGTTGTCCAGCTTTCGTATGAACTCCCTTCACATATAGAAATATCTTCGGTGGTAGTTTTATATAAGGTTACAGTTAAATTGGTGGTGACGATACTGTCACATCCGGTTAAAGCGGTTAGCATTCTTTCATATTCTCCAGATGTTGTCCAACCCTGATAACTCTCGCCTTCCAATATATTAATGTCTTCTGAAATATAATTTACCGGGTTTACCGTCAGGTTTGTGGTGACGATGCTGTCTGCTCCGGAAACAGCTGTCAATACGCGCTCATACTGACCTGTTGTTATCCAACCTTCGTAAGAGCTTCCTTCACATATAGAAATATCTTCGATGGTATATTCATTTAAAGCTACCGTTAAATTGGTAGTGACGATACTGTCGCATCCGGTGATAGCGGTGAGTATCCTTTCATATTGTCCGCTTTCAGACCATCCCTCGTAACTTTCTCCTTCCAAAATAGAAATGTCTTCGTTAACATAGGATACCGGATTAACGGTCAGGTTAGTTGTTACAATGCTATCAGCTCCGGAAGCAGATAAAAGGGTACGTTGGTACTGACCTGTTATTGTCCATCCTTCGTAGGAGTTTCCCTCGCAAATCGATATATCTTCAATTTTACTGATTTTTTGCATATTAGCAGAATTAGGGTCTTTTATCAATATTATCGATGTATAGGGTTCTAAGATAACAGTGTCGCTGTATTGAGTTCCTTTAACGTCAATCATCGGATAACTCAAAGAAATTAACTTAGAAGCTTCTGAGGCATTGTATTCAAATTCTATCTCATTTTCTTTTAAAATATGAACTGGAGATTTATTCGAGCTAGCATCCTTGCCCGAATAAGCCTGCCATTCAGATAAAGTAAAATTAACAAACGTAGACCAACCGTCTGTTGCATATCTTATAACATCTGTATCATCAATTGGTCGGGCATAATAGTTGTAATCAGAATTTGTGGAAGTAGAAGGGTCAGTTGTATTCCATTGCTGGAAATACATAGGCCTTTGAGTAGTTGTTTTAGCGATAAATTTATTTCCTGTTATTGTATTTGAATTTCCACTTGCCGCCGTTGTAAGCATTTGATTCTTATGATTAAATACGGTATTGCCGGATATATAATTCCCCCCGTTACCATGTATTACAATACCGCCCCATTCTCCATTTGCAGTTGTGTTATTTCGTACTGTATCGTTTTTGTTATCTTCTCCATTATCAATGTAAATTCCTGCTGCCTTTCCATAGTTTTCATAGTAATACGCTTCACAACCTTCAAAAGCACCAATGGCATTTAAAACAATATTATCTTGAATTATGCTTCCTATGCCATCATACGTATAAATCCCTCCTCCATCATCCTTTACTATACAAAACGAATCAACAACATTATTTTCAACCAAAGCGTTATTACCATTAAATGAAATTCCATTATATCCTGAATTGGTAACAGAATTTCCTATAATGGTGTTATTTGTTCCTGCTATAAATATACTATTAGCCATACCATCACCAGACCTGCTTGCGCCTAAAATATTCCCGCAGTTGTTAAATGTTACCCCTGAAACTGTGCAATCATCAACATCAACCTCACAAAACATTCCATTATTTAAAACATTGGTAAAACTTCCACCGTTAATTGTAAGATTATCCGCATTTCTAACCCACATTCCATTCCCGCCTTGACTGATAAAATCACAATCATTAAAAGTAACATTATGGCTTCCCCACATAGAGTAATAACCACTAATATTAGCACCTTCAAAAACAATATTTTCAAATGTAATAAATGATTTGTCATTGAAAGACATATTATATTCCTGACTGCCTGCTTTAACTGTATAACCTGACGGAGAACCGCCGAAATACATATAAATTCTGTTAGTCGTAGCATCATAACTCCAATCTCCTAAATCATCAAGGCATTTAATATCATTCTGAAAAAAATATCCATTACCTTCTACTGGTTCTCTTGAATCATTGCCATAACCACCTGCTGTATAAGTTAATGTGCTATTTGTATGGTCTGTTACAATATGCCTGTCAATTATCCAACGGTATTTCCTTATCCCAATTTCGGCACCAGTCCAGTTAGGTGTACCAGTTAACTGATTATCTATTATTGATGTGTTTCCCGAATGTGATTCATAGTTTAAGTATCCGCTATCAGGGTATCTCCCCATTCCTACAACCTCTCCGTCAAGTGTAACTATATTTAATCTC
>JAGXIP010000175.1 GCA_024635585.1 Saccharicrinis sp.
CAGACCATCAGGTAAGCCTGAGTTGACGGATTTTGATTTTACCACATCAGAAATTCCTGAATTAAAGGAAGGCGAAGTTTTATTAAGCACTAAATATGTTTCCGTAGACCCATATTTAAGAGGTAGAATGAGCGATGCGCCCTCTTACATTCCACCATTTGAGCTCAATAAGCCCATGGCATCCGGTGTTATTGCCGAAGTTTTAGCATCAAAGAACAATAAGTTTAGCAAAGGCGACCATGTATCGGGGATGTTGGAGTGGAAAGAAACTCAGGTAGCAAAAGCTGATGGACTTATTAAAGTGGATCCGAATAAGGCACCTCTATCGGCATATCTTGGAATTTTGGGTATGACAGGGCTTACTGCTTATCTGGGATTAACCGAGATAGGAAAACCCAAAAAAGGCGAGACTTTGCTTGTTTCGGGTGCAGCCGGAGCGGTAGGAAGCATAGTGGGACAAATTGGTAAGATACTTGGGTTACGGGTTGTAGGTATTGCCGGAACCGATGAAAAGGTGGAGATGCTAAAATCGGAATTCGGTTTTGATGAAGGTATCAATTATAACACTACGGAAAATATGATTGAAGCTATTGGCAAAGCATGTCCCGATGGTGTGGATGTATATTTTGACAATGTTGGGGGTGACATTTCTGATGCAGTACTCTTTAATATCAACAAGTTCTCAAGAACCATTAACTGTGGCGCTATTTCAGTATATAACAACACCGAACTGCCCAAAAGTATTAGCGTGCAACCATTTTTGGTAAAGAAAAGCTCTTCGATGCAAGGCTTCGTGGTCTTTGATTATGCAGATAAGCATCCTCAAGGAATCAAACAATTAGCAGAATGGTTAGATCAGGACAAATTGCATTATGCTGAAACCATCAAAGAAGGATTTGAAAATATACCGCAAGCCTTTTTGGATCTTTTTGAGGGAAAGAACAAAGGAAAAATGGTAGTGAAAATATAAAAAAATAGAAATGAAAAATTTTGAATTTAAGAACCCAACTAAAATATTGTTTGGGAAAGGTCAGATTGAAAAAATTAAAAGTGAAATTCCTGCCGATGCCAAAGTGTTGATGTTGTATGGTGGGGGAAGCATTAAAAAGAATGGAATTTATGAGCAGGTGAACACAGCCCTTGCGAATCATGAGGTTGTAGAATTTGGTGGGATTCCGGCCAACCCTGAATATGCCGTTTTAATGAAGGCTTTAAAAGTGATCAAGGAAGAAAAAATCACTTACTTATTAGCTGTGGGAGGAGGTTCTGTGATAGACGGTACAAAATTCCTTTCAGCTGCTGCTCTATACAAAGGGGATGAGCCTTGGGATATACTTACCAATAATATACCCACGCTTAAAGGGATGCCTTTTGGAACAGTATTGACCTTGCCTGCTACAGGATCTGAAATGAATTCCGGAGCAGTAATCACCAGAAAGGAAACCAAAGAGAAGCTGGCTATGGGAGGCGTAGGGTTATTCCCCGTATTCTCGGTATTGGATCCGCAAGTTATACGTTCTATCCCCCATAGGCAATTGGCGAATGGCATCGCTGATGCTTTCACCCATGTTTTGGAACAATATCTTACCTATCCTGCCGAAGCCTATCTTCAGGATAGATTTGCAGAAAGTATTTTACAGACGCTCATAGAAGTGGCTCCTAAACTACTGGAGGATCCTTCGGACCATGCGGCAGCTTCTAATTTTATGTGGAGTTGTACGATGGCTCTGAATGGTTTGATTCAACAAGGAGTTCCATCAGATTGGGCAGTACATGCTATGGGTCATGAACTTACCGCTCTTTATGGCATCGACCATGCCCGTACCCTGGCTGTGATAGCACCAAGTCATTACAAGTTTAATCTGGAATCCAAAAAAGAAAAACTGGCTCAATATGGCGAGCGTATTTGGAATATCACCGAAGGATCTACAAAGGAAAAGGCAATGGCTGCGATTGAAAGAACAGAAACTTTCTTTAATAAGTTGGGAATAGATACCAAACTATCGCAGTACACAAATGATTATAATGGTACCGCAGAGTTGATTTCGAAAAGGTTTACAGAACGCGGCTGGTTAGGTCTGGGAGAACATCAGAATCTTAAACCGAAAGATGTGGAAACGATTGTAAAAATGGCATATTAATAATTAAAAAATAGAAAGAAATGAAATTATCATATTTATTAGTTCTGGTTTTGAGTTTGGGTATTTTATCAGCTTGCAACCAGCCAGCAAAAAAAAGCCAGCAGACAAATACAGACCAAAAAAAGGTTTTGTTTGTATTAACCTCCCATGACGAATTAGGAGATACAGGTGAAAAAACAGGATTTTGGGTAGAAGAGTTCGCAGCTCCATATTATAATTTACTTGATAAGGGAGTAATGATTACAGTGGCATCTCCTAAGGGTGGTAAAGCTCCTATCGACCCCAGAAGTAAAGCGGAAGGAAGTCAAACGGATGCTACCCGGCGCTTCAATAATGATGAGGCTGCACAAGAGATTGTTAATAACACAATAAAACTGGAAGATGTAAAAGCCGCAGATTATGATGCGGTTTTTTATCCGGGTGGTCATGGTCCACTTTGGGATCTTGCCGAAAATAAAACTTCCATAGCTTTGATTGAAGCCTTCAATAAGCAGGAAAAACCGATGGCTTTTGTATGTCATGCGCCGGCAGCTCTTAAAAACGTAAAGAATGAAAATGGGGAACCCTTAGTGCAAGGGAAAAAAGTTACCGGATTTACTAATTCCGAAGAAGAGGCTGTACAGTTAACTGATGTGGTACCTTTTTTAGTGGAAGATATGTTAAGTCAGGCTGGCGGTGTATATTCTAAAAGTGATAACTGGGCCCCTTACGTAATAGAAGATGGCTTGTTAATTACAGGACAAAACCCAGCGTCTTCGGAGCTGGCAGCAGAGCTGTTATTAAAAAAGTTGAAGTAATAAGCTACGCAAAACAGGTAGGTATTGCTTTGTGCGATGTGCAAATATCTATAATTAATACGTGCCTGTTTGTTTAAATAAATGTATAACAGAACGTGGATGATGCAGATCCAAAGCAACGCAGATTTTACATTCAGCGATTATCCGGGGTTAAAAATCCGCGTTATCCGCGTACCAATAGCAACATTATTAAAACCTGTAAATATTTATATCAATGAAAAAATATTTTAAACTAAACAATGGCATAGAAATACCATCCATAGGTTTTGGAACATGGCAAACGCCCGATGGCGCTACCGCCATTAGCGCTGTAAAAACAGCCATAAAAGCTGGTTATAGACACATCGACACCGCAGCTATCTACAAAAACGAAAAGAGCATTGGTGAAGGCATCAAGGAAAGTGGTGTCGATCGCAAGGAGTTATTTGTGACCAGTAAACTGTGGAATAGCGAGAGGGGATATGAAAAAACACTGAAGGCATTTGAAAAAACCTTGAACGATCTGCAATTAGATTATCTAGATTTGTACCTTATCCATTGGCCCGCCATTGAAAAGCAGTTTAAGGATTGGAAAAATATCAATGCCGAAACATGGCGAGCCATGGAAGAACTGTATAGCCAAGGTAAAATAAAGACTATCGGGGTTAGTAATTTTCTTACGAAACACCTTGAGCCCTTGCTTGAAACCGCTAAGGTAAAGCCCGCGATAAATCAGATAGAATACCACCCTGGATTTATGCAGCACGATACCGTTGCACTTTGTGGTGAAAATAACATTACAGTTGAAGCATGGAGTCCGTTGGGAACAGGAAAAATGTTGAACAATGAGACTTTGATTGCTATAGCAAAAAATTACAATGTTTCCGTGGCGCAGTTGTGTATCCGATGGGTTTTGCAGCATGATGTTTTACCCTTACCTAAATCCGTTACGCCCCACCGGATAAAAGAGAATATCCAAATAGATGATTTTGAAATATCTTCGGAGGATATGCAAACAATAAATAAAATGGAATACTTTGGTGGTTCAGGCTTGAACCCTGATAAATTGGCGTTTTAAAAGAAACTTAAAAACTGAAAGTAAAACACATTATTGCCATCTTTTTGTTTGGGTTAATTTGATAATTCTGGGTTTTGACATTAAGAAACAGAGTATTGTAGCGTGTTTTTTTAATTTAGGCTTGCTTATTCACTTGACCTCTATTTTAAATAGATTTTGTTTTGACTTAAAGCATTAGTAAGACCGAGAAGCTGAGAACTTGTTCGAAGATCACTCGGCCGCACTTATGCTTGAGGCAAATAAGGAAGCTATTTAAAAAGCAGTCTTGAATTATTGCGATAAGTGAGCGGGATGTCGAGCTTGCTCGAGCATTACCGAACGCAGCAATAATCATATTAATAGTTTCTTTGCTTCGTTTCTTGTGTCAAGACAAGAAATGAAGTCGGGTTTGGGCAGACAGCCCAATTTGACAATTTATTTAGGACAATATTGTTTAAAAATATGTATTGGCCTAGAGGTATTATGTTTATTATAATTTTAACAGCCCTTATGGTCATTTCAGGATTACGCGCGACTTGGAAATTATTTTCATTGGATAGATTCAAAGAGTTTTTAAACAGTTAACTTCTGGGTTGCAGTGCAGTAAATAATAGATTTAAACCAGCTTGATATGAGTTAAATAGGTAAAGAAAATGCAACGCTCTTAGTTGCACTTTCTTTACCCAAGCTTATTAAAACGTAAGTTATACTTCTCGTCCCAATCCAAAAAGCCTTCTATGTTGGTTTCTGTATCCGATAGGCTAAATCCCTTAATAGGCTGGGTTTTAGCATTTAAAATGAGGGATTTCATGTGCATTTCACTGAGTTTGTTTTTCAAAAACTCAAAGGGTACACGTAGGTTACAACCATTCTTATAGTTGGAACAACCCCAGGCTGAACTTCCTCGAATTATTTGGCCTTGTTTGCATTTAGGGCAGGTTAACTCCTGGGATGTTTGAGCTGCTTGTTGTTCTGATTTTTGTTGCTGTAGTTGCAAGGTATAATCATCGTCGAAATTTAGCTGACCGTCCACTTTGTTTCCATCTATAATAAATCCTTTTATTAACGGGGTTTTACCTTTTAAAATAAGTGCAGATATTTGCTTATCCGTTAGTTTTTTGTCCAAATATTCAAACGGAACAAGCGTTTTACAGCCCGATGCATAAGCCGAACAGCCCCAGGCGGACTTCCCCTTCATCATGGTCCCCTGTTTACAACGAGGACATGTTAGTTTCTTATCTGCTTTCGCTTTTTCCGTGGGTTTGGTTTTGGTTTTCACCTCCTTGTCATCATTTTCCTCAATAACAATTTTACCCTTCGAGTAATCGTTGCGCACTTGAAAAACAAGGTCGGAAACCATTTGCTTGAGCTCGTCCATAAAATCGGATACTTTATATTTTCCGGTTTCTATTTGCCGTAACTTTTGCTCCCAAATACCTGTAAGTTCTGCCGATTTTAGCAAGTCGTTGGATATAAATTCCATTAGTTTAACGCCCATGGTTGTTGGTAACACATTTTTCCTAACGTTATAAATGTACTTACGTTTATACAGGGTTTCGATGATATTGGCACGTGTGGAGGGGCGGCCGATGCCATTTTCTTTCATGGCTTCGCGCAATTTTTCGTCATCCACTTGTTTACCTGCCGTTTCCATGGCGCGTAGTAAGGTAGCTTCGGTGTAGTATTTCGGTGGTTGGGTTTCTTTTTCCTGAAAATCGGGCTCATGCGGACCACTCTCTCCTTTTACAAACTCGGGCAATATATTTTCCTGGTTATCTTTTTTTCCGGCTATTCCTTTATACACTACCCGCCAGTTTTCTTTTAATACCTGTTTGCCCGAAGTCTTAAAATTTACATTTTCTACTTTACCCAAAATGGTGGTGGTAGATATTTCGCAGTCGGGATAAAAGTTGGCAATAAACCTTCGAGTCACCGTGTCGTAGATGATTTTTTCGTCCCGCGACAAGCTTTCGGGGGCTGTTACTCCTGTTGGGATGATAGCATGGTGGTCGGTCACCTTTTTATCGTCGAACACTTTTTTCGATTTACGAATTTTAGCACCCAGCAAAGGTTCTGTCAAGGCTTGGTATTGGGTAAGCCCTTTTAAAATGCCTTGAATTTTAGGGTAAATATCATTACTCAAATAGGTGGTATCCACACGGGGATAGGTAGTCAGTTTTTTTTCGTAAAGTGATTGGATGCCTTTTAATGTTTCATCTGCCGAGAGGGCAAACTTGCGGTTACACTCCACCTGCAACGAGGTAAGGTCGAACAAACGTGGCGGAGCTTCTTTGCCGGGCTTGCGGTTAAAGTCGGTTATCTCAAAGGGCTTGTCTTTTATAAGCTCCAAGGCCGAACTTCCCTCTTCTTTGCTTGAGAATTTACCTTGGGTTGAGTTAAAGGTCACCTCTTTATAAACTGTTTTCAGTTCCCAATAGGGTTCTGGAACAAAGTTTTCTATCTCCAGATAACGGTTTACAATAAGCGATAATGTGGGCGTTTGTACCCTTCCTACGGATAATACCGTTCCGGGTTGGCTATATTTAATGGTAAACAGTCGGGTGGCGTTTATTCCCAACAGCCAATCACCAATGGCACGCGAACTTCCCGCAGCGTATAAAGGATTAAATTTGTCGCTGTCCTGTAGTTTCTGAAAACCTTCACGGATGGCCTCTTCGGTGAGTGATGAAATCCATAAACGCTTTATTTTCACTTTGCATCCGGCCAATTGCAGCACCCACCGTTGAATTACCTCTCCTTCTTGTCCGGCATCACCACAATTAATCACTTCGCTTGCTGCCTGAACCAATTTTTGGATGACACCAAACTGTTTTTCAACACCCTTGTTGGCGATAAGCTTAATGCCAAATTGCGATGGAATCACAGGCAATGTTCCCAAACTCCAACGCTTCCATTCGCTTAGGTAATCGTGTGGCTCTTTTAGTGTGCACAAATGCCCAAAAGTCCAGGTAACCTGAAAATTATTACCCTCATAATAACCATCTTTTCGGCTTGTGGCACCAAGAACCTTGGCAATTTCACCGGCAACACTGGGTTTTTCTGCAATACAAACGCGCATCTTGTTTTATCATTTTCTATGGATGCACGAAGATAATAAAATTTGCTTGTTAGCGAGTAGTGCTTGGCGGATGTAGAGCGAAGCGATATCCCGATGCCTAAAATTTAATTTCTTCAGGAGCCGATAGCTTCCCGCCTAATTAAGTGATTGGCGGCGGGATGTCGCTTCGCTCCAAATGGCCAGTGGCGAAGTGCATGGAGCATGGGAAGGAAGGGTAGGTTTTAAGGTTTAGAGCTTGAGTTTACGTGTTCGGGATTCGGTGATACTGATAACTGGTTACTGATAACTGAAGACCCTTGCTAAATGCAAATATTTAAACTATTTTTGATTGTAAATACTTATTGATTATGCAAGCTATAAGACAAATAGTAGAAGTGAAGAACGGTAATTTAAACATGAAATTACCCAAAGGTTTCAGTGATGGAAAAGTGGAGGTTATCATACTATCTCCTGAGATGCCTGAATTCAGGGGGAAGAGTATTTCAAGTTTACGAGGGAAATTGAAACTCACTGATACCCAATATGTAGATTTTCAAACGGAAGTCACTCACTCAAGAGAAGAATGGGAGCAAAATATCTAATCGATACTAATGCCGTCATTGATTATTTAGACGGAAAATTACCTTCGTCAGGTAATAATTTACTGGACGATAATAATGTTAATATTTCTGTAATTACCCGAATGGAACTTCTGTCTTGGTCAGGTTCCATCGAAAAACAAACTGAAATATTAGAGGAATTCGTTTCTCTTTCACAAGTATTCAACTTATCTGAATCCATCATACAGGAAACTATTAAAATAAGAAAAGCTTTTACAACCAAACTCCCAGATGCCATTATTGCTGCCACAGCGCTCACGCACGACTTCACTTTAATCACTAGAAATACAAAAGATTTTAACAAGATAGCAGGATTAAAAGTTGTCAATCCGCATAACGTGGAATAAAAAAGTTAACGAGGACAAACTCCTTTTTTATAGTTGCCTCCATCCCTAAAACACAACAATTTCCATTCTTCATTCAAACGTGTTTCCAATAGTGGAGGCTCTATACCAACAAAACTACTAGTTTAATGTTAATTAATTTATAGCTGAATTAATTACATTGCATCAAAAATTTTATAAAATGAATAACGAAAAAAAATTAGCCCAAGAACTGATTGATTTTATATACGAAAGTCCATCGCCTTATCAGGTAGTGTCCAACATAAAAACAGAGCTTTTAAAAGAAGGTTATCAAGAACTTAGCCTCATCGAAACATGGAAGGTGGAGACTGGTAAAAAGTACTTTGTCACCAAAAATGATTCGGCGATATTCGCTATCTCTGTGGGAAATAAGCCTTTGCCTGAAACGGGTATCAAGATAATAGCCTCACATAGCGATTCGCCGGGTTTTAAAATTAAGCCTCAGCCCGAAATATTAGTGGAGAAAAAACTACTAAAGCTCAACACCGAAGTGTATGGCGGACCTATACTGATGACTTGGTTGGATCGCCCGCTTTCTATAGCTGGCAGGGTTAGTTTAAAGAGCAACGATGCCCTGAGACCCAAATCTGCTTTTGTTAGTTTTAATCGTCCTTTACTTATCATCCCTAATCTGGCTATCCATCTTAACCGAACCATAAACGACGGCATCGCTTTAAACCGCCAAAAGGATATGCTTCCGTTAATGGGAATTGTTAACGATACATTTGAAAAAGATAACTTCTTGATTGGTTTACTGGCTAAGGAATTAAATGTAAATCAGGACGAAATCATCGATTTTGACCTTACGCTTTACGAATTTGAAAAGGGCTGTTTAATGGGGTTGAACAATGAAATGATTAGTTCGCCCAAGCTCGACAACCTGGCCATGACTCATGCAGGTTTAAAAGCTTTGTTACAATCTGATAATGACCAAACCACCCAAATGCTTTGCATTTTCGATAATGAGGAAGTGGGTAGTGTGACCAAGCAGGGGGCGGGATCTCCGGTTTTGAACAACATTTTACAGCGCATCAATTTTTCTTTGGGACATAATGCCGATGATTTTTATCGAACCATTTATAACTCGTTTATGATTTCGGCCGATATGGCACACGCCATCCACCCAAATTTGGTGGATAAGCACGATCCGGTTTTGCACCCGGTAATGAATGGTGGGCCGGTGATTAAAATTAATGCGAAGCAAAAGTATACCAC